>NZ_PIRM01000001.1:0-300000 GCF_003049735.1 Campylobacter concisus
ATATAGAGATTTAGCTTTTTATATAAAATGAAGAAATTAATTTTAATTTTGCTTTGTTTAAAAAGGTTAGTCATATTGTAAGTAGATAAATTAATACTAAAGATGGAAAAATTTTAAAATTGAGCTGTAAATTTTGAATAAAAAAATAGATAAAAGAAATTTAGCAAGGAGAGCAGATCGCTCTCCGATGGATTATTTATCTCTTAAGCCAAGCTCAGAGATTAGTTTTGAATATGTAGTGTAGTCTTTGTTTTTAAGATACTTTAAAAGTCTTTTTCTTTGACCAACTAGTTTTAAAAGACCTAAACGTGATGAAAAGTCTTTTTTGAAAATTTTAAGGTGTTCTGTAAGTTCAGTTATTCTAGCTGTTAAAAGAGCTATTTGAACCTCTGGAGAGCCTGTATCTCCCTCTTTTCTAGCGAATTTCGCAACTATTTGAGCTTTTTTAGCCGAATCCAAAGCCATAATGACCTCCTGATTGGTGAATTTTGGAAGAGCGATTATAGCATTTAAAACATAAAGTTAGATAAAACTACGCTTTTTGAAAATTAATGAAAAATGCAGTAAAAATTTAATAAAATTAGGGCTATTTAAAGACTTAAGGAAGATAAATGCTTTTTACAAAGGCAAGCGAATACGCTCTACTTTCACTTATTTTAATATCTCAAAAATCATCTCCAGTTGATGTTGATACGATCTCAAATGAACTTAAAATTTCAAAAAGCTTTTTAGCCAAAATTTTACAAAATCTTGCAAAAGATGGAATTTTAAAGTCGTTTAAAGGGGCAAATGGCGGTTTCGCACTAAATAACGAACCTGAAAATTTAAGCATAAAAAAGATAATAGAGTGCGCTGAAAAACGTGAACTTAACGTCTTTGAGTGCTCATCTTCTGCGGATGGCTGCCCGTCAAATAAAGCCTCAAGCTGTCAAATTTGGTCGATGTTTAGCGGCCTTCAAAGCAAGATCGACGAGATGCTTGATGCGATCAAGCTAAGTGACATCGTTAAGAAGTAAAGTTGGCAAAGCAAAAAAATAATATCTTAACTCTTGTTGCGCCGTTTCTTGCGCCAATTGTTAAGTTTAAAAGTCTTAGCATCGTTGGTGTCATTGTTGCCATCCTTGCTATCATCATCGTACCGCTTCCAAGCGCGGTGCTTGACTTTTTTCTGGCACTTTCTATTTCTATTTCTGTGCTTATAATTTTAATTTCGATTTATGTGCCAAAACCAACCGATCTTAGTACATTTCCGACACTAATTCTTATCGTTACGCTTTTTCGCCTCTCGCTAAATATCGCAACCACGCGTATGATCTTAAGCGAAGGTCACAACGGCCCAGAAGCGGTCAGCGAGATCATCTCAAGTTTTGGAAATTTCGTAGTTGGCGGCAACTTTGTCATCGGCACCATCGTCTTTTGTATCTTAGTTCTCATAAATTTCATGGTCGTAACAAAGGGCTCAACCCGTGTGAGCGAGGTGCAAGCACGTTTTACACTTGATGCGATGCCAGGTAAGCAAATGGCGATAGATGCGGACCTAAATGCTGGCCTGATTGACGAAAAAACAGCGCGTGAAAGACGTCAAGCTATCATCGGTGAGGCAAATTTCTATGGAGCGATGGATGGTTCGTCTAAATTTATAAAAGGTGACGCCGTCGCTGGCATCATCATCACTATCATTAATATCATCGGTGGCTTTGCTATCGGCTCGTTTCAGCACGGCCTTGATATGGCGACATCGGCTCAGTACTATACGATCCTAACTATCGGTGATGGCCTTGTTAGCCAGATCCCAGGGCTTATCACATCAACAGCAACCGCTATCATCATCACAAGGGCTAGCAAGGACGACGAGGACTTTGCAGAAGGCACACTAAATCAGCTCTTAGGGGATTATAAAACCTTGCTAATAGTTGGCTTTATACTATTTATGTTTGCCCTTGTGCCTGGGCTTCCGACTCTTTCTCTTGGCTTTATTGCAGTGCTATTTTTGGGACTTGGCTACATCATCAAGCAGGCCAAAGATGGAGGGCTAAATTTAAGCCTTGCACCAAAAGACAAAACAGCTTCTAAAAAAACTGGAGCCGCTACGCAAAGCGGAGCAGGTGCAGCTGCTAGTGGTGGGGCTGCTAAGGCGCCAAAGAAGAGCGACGAAGAGATCGCAAGAGAAGAAGAGACGAAGATAAATGATATCTTGAAGCTTGAAATTTTAGAGCTTGATCTAGGATATGGCCTACTAAAGCTAGCTGATGTGGATCTCATTGAGAGGATTCGTGCTATGAGGCGAAATATCGCTTCAAGTCTTGGCTTTTTGATGCCAAAGATAAGGATCCGCGACAACCTTCAACTACCGCCAAACGAATACCGCTTTAAGCTAAAAGGCATCGTGATCGGTCAGGGTGAAATTTATGCGGATAAATTTCTAGCGATGGATAGTGGACTAGTTAGCGAAGATATCGAGGGGATTCCGACAAAAGAGCCAGCTTTTGGGCTAGACGCTCTTTGGATCGATGCTAGCGTTAAAGAGGATGCCATACTTAGCGGCTACACGATAGTTGATCCTGCAAGCGTCATCTCAACGCATATGAGCGAGCTTATCAAGCAAAATGCGGCTGAGCTTCTAACTCGCCAAGAGACGCAAAATTTATTAGACAAACTAAAGATCGACTACCCAGTTGTGGTCGAGGATACGCTAAGGATCGCACCTATAAATTTGATCCAAAAGGTTTTAAAAGCGCTGCTTAAAGACAATATCCCGATCAAAGATCTGCTTAGCATACTTGAATCAATTAGCGATATCGCTGAGGTTAGCAAAAACCTAGATATGATCATCGAGCACGTGCGTGCAGCGCTCTCACGTGTCATCACCTCGCTTTATGTCGATGAGAAAGGCCAGCTAAATTTTTACATTTTAGATAGTGCTGCGCAGCAAAAGCTTATGGACGCGGTGCAGTATAAAGATGGTGCGTATCATCTTATGATAAATGTGGCTCAAACTTCATCGATCGTTCAGGCTCTAAGGCATGAAAAAGAGAAACGTCCGATGAGTCAGCATGGCGAAATGGTGCTTTGCGTGGAGCCAAGTCTAAGAAAATTTATAGCAAATATCTGTGCAAATTTTGCCATCGACATCGTGGTGCTAAGCTTTGCTGAGATCTCGGCAAATACGCCATTTGAAACGGTTGGCGTCATAGAAATAGAAAATTTATAAAGGAAAACGATGAAATTTTATCACCTCTCGCACACCGATCTTGACGGATACGGCGCGCAATACATAACAAATTTTTACTTCAAAGATGTGAAATTTCTAAACTCAAACTACGGCAGAGAGATAGATGATAAATTTGCTCAAATTTTAGCTGAGATAGATGCCTCAAATGACGATAAAAACGTCATCTTGATCACTGATCTAAATTTAACTATAGCTCAGTGCGAGAGCTTTACTGAGATGATAGAGGGTAAAAATATAAAGTTATTTTTGCTAGATCATCATCAAAGCGGTGCCGAGTGTGCGAGCGCTTACTCATGGTATTTTTTGGATAGTTCAAGGTGCGCCACAAAGATCACTTACGACTTTTTTGCGGGCATTTTTGGCAAAAACAAAGAGCTTGAAATTTTTAGTGACGTCGTAAATGCCGTGGATATCTGGCTAAAAGATGATAAAAATTTCGAGATGGGAAAGGTCTGCTTGGGGCTTGTGGCAAATGCTAAAGAGATAAATAAAGTGATGTTTGAAGCTGAAAATAACCTCTATATGGATCACATCCTAAAAGAAGCAAGCAAATTTTTTAACGAGAAAAACGACTATATCGGCCTTGATATGCAGGTGCATGCTATTAAGAAGTCATTTTTCAAAGAGGATAAAGACGATACGCTAAGCAATCTAATTTCAAACTATGTCGTAAAAAAACTTAGTGAAAATAAAGAGAAATTTAGCATAAACTATAAAGATCATAAAGGAATTTTAACCTACAATATCGGCAATGTTTCGGTTATCGGCAACGACTTTTTAGTGGCAAATCCTGAATTTGACTTCTTTATCGACGTGACAAATAAAAAAACGCTAAGTTTTCGCGCAAATGGCAAGCTTGATGTTAGCGCCATGGCAAAACACCTAGTTGGCGGTGGCGGACACGTGAATGCAAGCGGCGGACTATTTGCAAATTTCAAAGATGGCTTTAGCTATGAGCCGATCAAGGCGCAGATAGTTGATCTAATAACTAAAAAAACACAGGAGGAGATATGAAAGAAGAAGAGGTAAGCGTAGAGGAGCTTAGCTACGAGCTTAGCATGGTGCTTGAGGCGATGTTTTACTATGCTGGCGTGAAAAAGGACAAGCTTGAAGAGGCGGCAAATCTCTATGTCGAGTGCATCGATGATGCGCTAGAAAACTCTGATGCTAGTGGTAGCGACGAGGTCATAGAGATAGTTGAATATATGAAAAAATACCATCCAAAGTTATTTAAATAAGGAGAAAATATGAAGAAAATTTTAGTTTTAGCGGCGGCGCTTTTTGCGTTAAATGCTATGGCAAATGAAAATTTAGACAAGGCAAACGAGCTTTATGCAAAGAAAAATTTCAATGAAGCTTATCTTTATTTTAATAAGGCTTGTGGAGAGGGCGAGAAAAAAGCTTGCACGATGAATGCGATCATGCTATTTAACGGAGACGGCGTAGCAAAAGATAGAGTTCAGGCTGAGAAAATTTTTACAAAAATGTGTGACGAAAATGAGGGCATGGCGTGCGAAAAACTAGGCGAAATGATCGCTTATGGCCTTGTAAAAGATAAAGACGCAAACGAAGCAAAGAACGAAGAAAAAGCAAAGGCTTTATTTAAAAAAGCTTGTGATAACGGCTACCAACCAGCTTGCGACTTTGTGACAAAATAAATTTAAGAGGCTTAAAATGGGCTACAAACATAAAGATTTGATAGGAACTAGAGAGCTTAGCAAGGAAGAAATTTTATATTTTTTAGAGGCGGCGAAAGAGTTTAAGGAGCTAAATTTAAGCCAAGTGAAAAAAAATGACTATCTTCGTGGAAAGACCACGATCAACGCATTTTATGAAAACTCGACAAGAACTAGAACATCCTTTGAGATCGCAGCAAAGAGGCTTGGGGCTGATACGATAAATTTCAGCTCATCAAGCTCTAGCGTGACAAAGGGCGAGAGCCTAAATGACACTATGAATAACATGGCTGCTATGAGAACTGATATCATCGTGCTTCGTCACCCAAGCTCTGGAGCGGCGAAATTTGCAGCTGATAGGACAGAGGCTAGCGTCGTAAATGCAGGGGACGGCACAAATGAGCACCCAAGCCAAGCTCTGCTTGATCTTTTCACGCTAAGAGAGCATGGTAAAATTTTGGATAAAAACCTAAATGTAGCTATCATCGGCGACATCGCAAGAAGCCGCGTGGCAAGGTCTGACATCTGGGCGATGAAGAAATTTGGCATAAATTTAAAGCTCTTTGCACCAAAGATGATGATGCCAAAAGATGCTGAGGTCTTTGAGTCTAAAATTTGCAAAAATATGGAGGAGGCTTGCGAGGGCAGCGACGTCATCATCATGCTTCGCATCCAACTAGAGCGTGGCGGTGCTGACGTGGCATTTCCAAGCTCGAGGGAGTACTCGAAATTTTTTGGACTAAATAAAAATAGAATAAAACTAGCCAAACCTGATGCGATCGTGTTGCACCCAGGACCGATAAATAGGGGCGTGGAGTTAAATTCAGACGTGGCTGATGGCACACACTCAGTCATACTAAATCAAGTTGAAAACGGCGTTGCTATAAGAATGGCGATACTAAATACGCTTGCAAAAAATAGGGGCTAACGATGAAAATAGCAATAATTAACGGCACTATCGTAAATAGCGACGAGAAATTTAAGGCAAATATCCTAATAGAAAACGGCAAAATAGCCAAAATCGGAAGTGAGAAATTTGAGGCTGATAAGGTCATCGATGCTACAAATAAGCTCGTTATGCCAGGACTTATCGATATGCACGTGCATTTTCGCGATCCTGGCCAAGAGTATAAAGATGACATCATCTCAGGCTCACAAGCAGCCGTGGCTGGAGGAGTGACCACCTGCCTTTGCATGGCTAACACAAACCCAGTAAATGACAACGCTTCAATCACAAGAGCGATGATAGAAAAGGCTAAAAACTGCGGACTGATCGATCTTTTACCAATCGCAGCCATTAGCAAAGGGCTTGGTGGCAACGAGATCGTTGAAATGGGCGATCTTATAGATGCTGGCGCAGTTGCATTTAGTGACGATGGCCTACCAGTGACTAGCTCAAGCGTTATGAGGGCGGCACTTGAGTATTCAAGCATGTTTGGTAGCTTTTGTATAAGCCACTCAGAGGACTGCTCGCTTTGCAGGCAGGGCGTCATGCACGAGGGTAAGGTCTCAGCCATACTTGGACTTCGTGGCATGGCAAGAGAGAAAGAGGAGATCGCAGTGAGCCGTGACATGCTTCTTGCAAAGCTCACCAAAGCGCACATCCACATCGCTCACGTAAGCTCGGAGTACTCGCTAAAGATCATCGAAATGGGCAAAAAAGAGGGTATAAACATCACTTGCGAGGCGACACCTCACCACTTTAGCTTTAGCGACGATGAAATTTTGAAAAATGCCTACGATACAAATTTCAAAATGTCGCCGCCACTTCGTGAGATAAGCGACGTAAAAGCCGTGAGAGAGGCACTAAAAAGCGGTCTTATAGACGTTATCGCCACCGATCATGCCCCGCACCACACAGACGAAAAGATAGTGGAATTTGACAAGGCGCCATTTGGTATCATCGGACTTCAAACCCTTGTGCCACTCACTCTAAAGCTCGTAAATGAGAGCGTTATAAGTTTAGAGCGCATGGTGGAGCTAACCTCTACAAACGCAGCTAAGATACTAAATTTAAAAGATAAAGGCAGACTTGCAGAGGGCATGCTAGCTGACATCGCGGTGATAGACCCTGAGATCGAGTATGTTTATGATGAAAAGATAAACCGCTCAAAATCGATAAATTCTCCGCTTTTTGGTAAAAAGCTAAAAGGCGCAGCGACTACCACGATAAAAAGTGGTAAGATCGTTTATGAGTTTGGGAAATAATATAAATTTGCTCGTGCTTGCGGGAAAATCCTAAATCTTCAAAATCCAAAATTTGCTAGAAATTTCTAGCAAATTTTATTTTTTTATGAGTTGTATTTTTTAACGATACCGCGAACTACTTTTTCTATAAAAAGTGCAGATTCAATCTCGCAGCATTCTCTTGTTGAGTGAGGTGAGTGGATGTTTGGTCCTATCGAGCAAGCGCTAAGACCCGCTTTTTTCTCCAAAAGCACGCCGCACTCTAAACCAGCGTGAACGGCTGTTATCCTTGCATTTGGCTTATAAATTTTTAGCTCTTCTAGGATATCGTTTGCAAATTTATCATTTATAGGCTTCCAAGCAGGGTTTCTATCTTTCGCAATGACGCTAAAGCCAAGCGCTTTTGCAAGCTCAGAAATTTCAAATTCCATCCTGTTTAGCCCGTCTTTGCTCATTGACCTAGCAAAAAACTCCACTTCAAGCGTGCCATCATCTTTGATTTTTGCAAGTGAGAGGTTTACGCTATCTTGTGGTATGCCTAGCTCGCAGTTATAGGCTCTTACACCTTGTGAAAATGAATTGATTAGTGCTAAAATTTTCTCGCCATTTTCTAAAATTTCTTCACCAGTGCCAAGCTTTTTCACGCTTAAATTTTCACACTCACTCTTTAGCTCTTTATCGCTTAAAACTAGTGCAGTTGCGCCACTTGGGATAGAGTTGCTTCGCTCACCACCTTCAAATTTGACAAGCTTACAGCCATTTTTAGTCACAAATGCCGCCAAAACCTTGATCGCATTTGGGATATTTTTATGTATCTCGTTGCCAGAGTGTCCGCCAGGTAGACCGCTTACTTTTACTTCATAAAGCGTGCTCTCCTTTGTTTTTTTGCTATTAAGCGAGATAGTGGCAAATAAATTTACACCGCCAGCACAGCCGATAGTGACTCTATCGTCCTCTTCGCTATCTAAATTTAAAAGCTTATCTGCTTTTAACTCGCCATTAAAGCCAGTGGCCCCAATCATGCCGACTTCTTCGTTGTTTGTAAAGAGGCACTCAATGTCATCAAATTCGCTTATCATCTGCATCATGATAGCCACGCCGATACCATTATCTGCGCCAAGAGATGAGTTTTTGGCTCTCATGTAGCCATCATCGCCGTAAACTATCTCGATCTTTGGAGCATCGCCCATGCAGACCATATCGTAGTGGCTTTGCAAGCAAATTTTTGGTTTGCCTTTAAACGCATGAATGTTGCCAAAGCTATCGACTGCGACCTCACAGCCCTTATCTTTTGCATAGCTAGCTAGAAAATCACGCATCTTATCAGTCTCATAACTGCAGTGTGGTATCGCAGCAAGTGTCTCAAATTTCTTTAAAATTTCACTATTTGACATATTTGCCTCCATAAATTTATTTTATCTCGCCCTTGTAGCCAGTCGCATCGACTGCTTTTAAAAGCTCTTTTTCATCGACCTTGTCATCTGCTGTAACGACAGCTTTTCGCTCTTTTAGCGATACATCTGCCTTTTTTACGCCCTCAACGCTAAGAGCAGCCTTTCTAACAATCGCTGTGCAAAGCGGACAGTGCATGCTAGGTACTGAAATTTCTATCTTTTTATCAGCATAGCAACTAAGTGCAAGAAGGGTTAAAACTAAAATTTTACGCATAAATTTCTCCTAAAAGCTCTGGGTATGTAAGGAGTAAAAGCAAAATCACTCCAAAAAGTATATATATAAGTATCCATTTTTTCTTTTTGTAACTTAGGTTGCAGCTTTTTGGCTTGTAAAATAAAGCAATGCCTGAGATCACAAAGCAAATGACCGCCACGACGCTTAAAGGGACGCGGTATTCGTATAAATTTTGTGTCCAAGATAGAAATGAAAATGATGTGCCAAAAAGCAGAAAAAGAAGTGCTGGCAAACAGCACAAGGTAGCGCCGATAGCACTACCTATGGATGTTAGTATCAGCCAAAAGGCTCTCATTTTAGCTCTGTTGAGACGTAGTCGTAGCTAAATTCTTTTGGCGAATAGTAGTTTTGTGTGTTGCCATCAACCTCAGCGTATGGATAGCCGAAGTTGTTTAGTGGAGTTTGCTCTGGAGTTGGCTTTAAGATAAAGTCGCGGCCGTAGTTAAAGCCTATCCAGCACATCTCCCAGTTGCCAAAGCAGTAATCTCTCACAGCTTTGATCTTAGCATCGTCATTTGTTAGCTTCTCGCCCAGTCTTACCTTTGTGACATCTGCTGGGTCAACCGGTATCCAACCATAGCCTTTTAGGTAAAACTCGGCCCTGCAGTGCTGTCCGCCTGAAATTTTAGCTACGCCATCTTTTGCGCTACCCATTTGATCTGAAAATCTAGACTGACCAACTCTGATACCAAAAATTTCTCTTGCTGGAATGCCAACTGATCTGCAAAGTCCCACGAAAACTGAGTTTATGTCGGTGCATTTGCCAACTAGTTTTCCACTTTCTAGGATGGCTTTAACGTCGCCTGTGCCACATCCTAGGATGCTGTTATCACGCTGCATAGTGTTTGCAACCCACGTATAGATCGCTTTTGCGCGCTCTAAATCGCCCTTTAAATTTCCAACTATCTCTAGCGCTTTTGCTCTTACGACGCCGTCAGTTGGGATGTGTGAAGTTGGTTTTAAAAACTCTAAAACTGCAGGGTCGACCTTCTCGTTTGGATCGTAATTTACCTTGCTAAAGTCAGTGTTACGCTCTGTTGTTTGGATTTTAAACTGCACATTTAAGATAGGTCTTGGCTCATTTTCTTCAAAATCAGCATACATTGTAGGTATTAGCGTATCTGAAATATAGACGTTTTTAGCGGTTGTGTTTATGACGTAGTCTTGAGTTAGTTGCTGATAAGTGGTGCTTAGTGGAAGTGGCAACCAAATTCTTGAGCTTTTGCCCTTTTCAAGTAAGAAATGTTTGAAATTTACATCGAAATTTCTAACTACTGGATTTGCTGGTTCATCGCTAGCTAGAGTGACACTTGGAAGCAGACTTGCTGCACCTAAAAAACTACTGAATTTAAAAAAATCTCTTCTTTGCATAAAATGCCTTTTTTGCTTAATATTAGCCAAACTTGGCTCTAAAACTGCCTGCTATTCTAGCATAAAATTTTTATTTATGATAAAATCCGCCACATGAAAAAGATTATATTTTTAGGCTTTATAGCGCTATTTTGCAATGGTTGTCTTTATATGAACGAGCGTGGAGTTTCGACTCAATATTATAATGATTGTAAAGAGTATTATGACGCGACTGGCACCTACCAAAAAGAGTGTCCGCACAACATCGTTGACTGGAAATAGCGTGGATCTTAGTAAATTTAATGAGCAGCAAAAGCAAATTTATAATAGGATAGAAAATTTAGCAAATTTTGACTGCGAGCTTGAGCTAAAAGATAGTGTAAATGTGAAATTTAAAAATTTAGACCAAGCCAAAAAAGATGAAATTTATGACCTCGCCCTTAGCCTAAAGCCTTGGCGAAAAGGGCCATTTTTACTTGATGATATATATATAGATAGTGAGTGGCAAAGTTTTATTAAATTTAATATCCTCACCCCACACCTAAATTTAGCTGGCAAAAGCGTGGCTGATGTGGGTTGTAATAATGGCTATTATATGTTTAAGATGCTTGAATATGCCCCAAAAAGCATAACCGGCTTTGATCCTAGTGTGCATACATATTTGCAGTTTAAATTTTTAAACAAATTTATCCGCTCAAATATTGCTTATGAGCTTCTTGGCGTTGAGAACTTGCCTGAGTATGGAGCTAAATTTGATACGATTTTTTGTCTTGGAGTGATATATCACAGAAGTGATCCTATCAAGATGCTAAAAGAGCTAAAAACTGCGCTAAATCCTGGTGGTGAGCTATTTTTAGATACTATGTATATTGATATGGAGGGCGACTTTGCGCTAAGTCCAAAGGATAGATACTTAAAAATTCCAAATATCTATTTTGTGCCGACACTCTCGGCACTTCAAAACTGGTGCGAGAGAGCTAAATTTAGGGATTTTACCTTGCTTGATACAAAGGCTACTGATCTAAATGAGCAGCGAAAAACGCAGTGGATAGATGGCGAGAGTCTTGGAAATTTCTTAGACCCAGACGATAATACAAAGACCATCGAGGGCTACCCAGCGCCAAAAAGAGCATATGTTAGAGTTAAAATTTAAGGATAAAAATGGCAGAAGAAAATATCTATGATACAAAAGACGAATCGCAAATAATCTTACCAGAAGATGAAAACCCACTAAGAAATGAGATCAAAACCGCTCCACTTACAAAGCTAAATTTTAGCGGAACGGCATTTTTACTTGAAAAAAATCACGCAAAGACTAGGTTTTTTACTACGGATGATATGGTGTGCGATACTGAGGGACTTATTCATAGTGGGTTTATTTTTATGGGAGCAAATCATGCTGCACTTTTAGCTATTAATGAAGAATTTTGCGTTAGTATCGGAGCTAGGATAAATTTCTTTGGACCGCTAAAGCTCGGTGATGTAGTAGAATTTGACGCGCAAGCAAGATTTGAAGAGAGCAGAAAAAGGGAAGTAAAAGTGCTTGGATATGTTAAAGATATAAAAATTTTTGAAGGAATATTTCAACTTGTTACACTTGAAGAGCATATCTTCTTGGCTCAACAAAAAAATATCCAAAAAGAAGCTGCTATAAGGCAAAAAAAAGAGCGAGAAGAAGCTAAGGCAAATAGCTAAAAGTAAGTAAAAATTTTTGATTTTCTTATATTTAATCCCAAATAAAACAAAATTTTTAAAAAGACAATCTTTATCTCATTATCCTATTTTGGTAAATAATTGGTAACATTTTTTAAATTTTTAAGGAAAATTAAGCAATAAAATTAATTTTCTATGATAACATCCTTTCAAAACTTTTTATCAAAAGGAGATTTAGATGAAAATTACAAAAGTTAGCTTAGCTGCTTTGGTTGCTTTAGGTGCATTTTCAAGCGTTGCAAGTGCAACTCCACTTGAAGAAGCTATAAAAAATGTAGATCTTTCAGGATTTGCAAGATATCGTTATACAAATGATCACTTTAAAAATAGTGACAAATCAGATACACAAAAATCAAGCATAGGAAACCATGCTTTTAGAATGGTTACATCATTTAAAGCTGCTATCGATGATAACTTCTTTGGCGTTTTAACACTAAGATATGCCCCAGAAACAACTGATGGATCTGGTGATAATATTGGTCGTAAATTCAGTAATAAATACCAAGTGACATCTACTGGAAATGGTGCAGATAAAACAGATACAACTAGTTCATTCACAGTATATGAAATGTATCTAGGCTACAAAGTAGCTAATACTACCATTACAGCTGGTAAACAACTTATAAAAACTTTTTATGATGATGGCGAGCTAGCCGGTACTGGTCTAAAAGTAGTAAGTACTGATATACCAGGCCTTACTTTGACTGCTGCTGCTTATGATGCTTTAGCAAGTGACCAAGATAATGATGGTCCTTTGGTTGGCAGAATAGTAGAAGGCAAAGACGGTAGTAAATTTAATGATGCTCCAGGTAACCTTTACTATTTAGGTGTAGCTGGTAGCTATGATCCAGTATCATTTAAGGCTGCAATTGCTAACCTTCAAGAGATAGCAACACTCTATGGTGCTGAAGCTGGTGTTAGCTTTAATGTAACTGATGATGTAAACCTAAACCTAAAAGGTCAATTTGTCCATAACGACTCAGATCACAAAGATGTAGCCGATGCAAATTTCTGGGCTATCCAAGCTGGCACAAAACTATTTGGTGCTAAACTTAACGCTGGCTACTTAGACTTTGATGCTAAAAACAAAGATAATAATAAATGGTCATTTGTTTCAATTGAATCAAATGGTCAACTAATCAACCCAACTAAGATCTTAAATGGTGTAATGAGTGGTGGTAAGCAATACTACAATAACATCAAGGGTAATAACGACTACTGGTTTGTTAATGCTGGATATGATATAGATAAATTTGGTTTTGGTGCCGGATATACTCAAGGTAAAGGTTATAGCTGGGATCTTGGCAAAGAGAGAGCAAAAAGAAGTGAATGGTCTCTTGACACTAGCTACAAGTACAGCAAAAAACTTACATTCCTTTCTTGGTATGCAGCCGCTAAGGACAAGAAGGATGGCGTAAGCTTTAAGCAAGACCGTATAAGATTTGAAGCAAAATATAGCTTCTAAAATCTTTATCCGAGCGAGCTTTCGCTCGGATCTTTTCAAAATTTAAAATAGACCCCATACAAAATTTATCTATCTTTTTTGATTGACTCTTAGTTTTATAAAAATATAAATTTTTAATAGTGATTAAGTGTACTTTAGAAGCTTGAAATTTGAAATTAATACCACCGAAATTTTTAGCTATTTTTTACTATACCTATCCAATAACCAATATTGTTTTGCTCGGCCTTTAGTGTACTACTTTCTCCGTGCCCTGGATAAAGCGTGAAGTTACCTTTTAAATTTTTACATTTTCCTAGACTTTTTAACATTTCATTTTTATCTGAAAAAGGAAAATCCCAGCGTCCTATGCTCCCTCTAAATAAAAAATCCCCACTAAACATCGTGTCATCTATCTCTATCATCGAGCAGCCTGGTGTATGTCCTGGAAAATGATGAAATTTGATGCAAAAATCATCAATGTTAAAATTTTCATCATTATCAACCAAAACATCTGGAGTAAAAGTATTTTTCATATAACCAAAAATGTCACTCTCGCACATGAAAGCATCAAATTTATTAATATAAACTGGAATTTCTAGCTCATTTTTTAGCTCGCTCACGTCAAAGATATGATCAAAGTGCCCGTGAGTGCAAAGGATAGCTTTTAAATTTTTAGCATTTTGCAAAACCCATTCTTTTGCCCCGTCTCCTGGATCTATCACTAAAGATGAATTATTTTTTGTAACGATGTAACAATTAGTGTCAAAATCTCCAAAACTTTTGTGTATTACTCTCATTTTTTACCTTAAATTTATTATTTCTTAAAATTTTACATCTTTTTACTTAAACTTAAAGAAAAATTTTAAATTTAATGAGTATAATTTTTGCAAAAGGAAGCAAATCTAGGCAAAGGAAGAATGAAGGAGTATCAAAAGATCGAAGAAACTTTAGTTTTAAGCTTAAAAGATAAAACTAAAGATAAAAATTTGTTGTTGGGTGTTAGTGGAGGTATTGATTCTGCTGTAGTAGCGACTTTGTGTGCAAGAGCAAAACCAAATGAAACTCATGCACTCATCATGCCAACAGCATCATCAAACAGACAAAATATGGACGATGCCTTAAATTTATGCGAAAAACTAAACATAAAATATAAGGTTTTATCCATAGAGGGCATTTTAAATGCCTTTTACGAAACGATAGATGTAAATTTGAGCAATTTAAGAAAAGGGAATTTAGCAGCTAGAGTTAGAATGAGCTTGCTTTATGATTATTCATCTAGTATAAACGCTCTAGTTATCGGAACAAGCAACAAAAGTGAGCTTATGCTTGGATACGGTACGATATTTGGGGATTTAGCATGTGCGATAAATCCTATCGGAGAGCTTTACAAAAGTGAAATTTTTGAATTTGCAAAACATCTTGGGGTTGATAAAAATTTTATCAACAAAGCACCTTCGGCTGATTTGTGGGATGGTCAAAGTGACGAAGGTGACATAGGTTACAGTTATGCTGTTATTGATGAGATTTTAGAAAATTTAGAAAATAACAAGGAGCAAGTCATCAAAAAGTTCGGATTAAAAGCAGTATCGGATATAGAAAATAGAGTTGTTTCAAACAGGTTTAAACGACAAATGCCGTTGATAGTGAAAATTTAAAGGATTAAAGATGAGAGAGATTCCGTTTTATAGACCAACTATCACTGAGCGTGAAAGTGAGCTTATTGAGGAGGCTTTGCACTCTGAAAATACTACTAATATCGTTGCTAGATTTGAAGAGAAGTTAAAAGAGTATTTTGGTGCAAAATTTGTAGTTACCACAAATAATATCGCAGCCGCACATCACTTGGCACTAAGCGCGCTTGACACTAAACGCGGAGATAAGGTCATTTGCTCCATAAATGCTTTTCCTAGCATTGCACAAGCTGTTAGACATTTTGATGCTGAACCTATTTTTGTGGATGTTGATGAAGAAGATTTTAACATCTGCCCAGACGCCCTTGAGAAAGTGCTAAAAGAGCAAAATCATAAAAAATTAAAATGTGCTTTTATCTCTCATATCGCAGGTCAAAGTGCCAGGATGGACGAGATAACGGCTATTTGTGAGAAATACGGTGTAAAAATTTTAGATGATGCAAACCGCGGTATGGGACTAACATACAATGGTAAAAAGGTTGGTTCAGACTCCTTTTTGTCATGCTTTCAAACACATTCTCGTGTACAAAATCCTATATCAACGGTTGGATTTTTTACGACAAACGATGAGGAAATTTATAAAAGAGCAAAACTACTTCGCAACTATGCCCTTGTAAATGGCATTGATAAATTCGGTAGTTTGAGTTATATTTATGATGTCGTAGATATTGGCTTAAAGTATGATATAAACTCGATAAATGCAGCATTTTCTATTGCGCAACTAGAAAGAACAGATAAGCTCATACAAAGAAGACAAGAGATCGCAAAAATTTATGATAAAGAGCTTGGTGAGTGCCACAATATAACGATCCCTGTCAAAAAACGCGAGCACATTTATACTCAGTATATTATTAAGATAAATAAAAATCGTGATGGCTTTGCTAGAGAGCTTTTGGAACACGGCATTCACACATCATTGCACTACATACCGATACATTTACTAAGCTATTACAAAAACAAATACTCGCTTAAAGTAAATGATTTTCCAAATGCTTTAAAAAATTATCAGCAAGTGTTGTCACTGCCTATTTATCATAGTTTGAGTGACGAAGAGGTGCAATACATCTGCAGCAAAGTAAAAGAAATTTCTAAAACTCGTGTTTAAGAAATTAAATATTTTCTTGCATGCTTGGGCGAACGATTACTTCTTTCGCCCAAATTTCTTTCAAATTTTACTAGCATTTTTACTTTTGCCACTAAGTTTTATCTATTTTCTTATTGTTATTTTTAAGAAATTTACTGCTAGAAAAATAGACTTTGGCATAAAGATAATAAGTGTGGGAAATTTGACACTTGGAGGAAGTGGTAAGACCCCGCTTTGCGTGGCAATTGCTAAAAATTTCGAGGGAGCTTTTATCATTCTTAGAGGCTATAAAAGAAAGAGCAAAGGCATGCAGGTTGTCGCTCGTAATGGCGAAATTTTACTTGACGTAGTAGCAAGTGGCGATGAGGCGATGATATACGCCACAAGCCTTAAAAACGCAAATGTGATAGTAAGCGAAGATAGAAAAGTAGCTATAGGCTACGCTAAAAAGCATGGCGCAAAGTATATCTTACTGGATGATGGATTTTCTAAATTTGACATAGCCAAATTTGAGATCTTGGTGCGCCCAAACCCTGAGCCAAAGCTTAAGCTTTGCCTGCCAAGCGGAGCTTATAGGTATCCGTTTAGCTTTTATAAATTTGGCGATTTTATCGCTAGTGAAGGACAAACTCACTTTAGAAAGAGTGAAATTTTAAATAAAACCAAAAGCATGGTGCTAGTTACAGCCATAGCAAACCCAGCCCGCCTTGAAGCGTTTTTTAGCGAGTGCGTAGGGCAGGTCTTTTTTCCTGATCACTACGACTTTTCAAAAGATGAGCTAAGTGAAATTTTGCAAAGTTACAGTGCGACCTCGCTTTTGATGACGCAAAAGGACTATGTAAAGGCAAAGGATTTTGGGCTGAGGGTATCGCTTATAACGCTTGAAGTTACGCTAAGTGAAGAGTTTAAAAAGGTTTTGGCGCAACAAATTTAAGCCCATTTTGTTATAATGAGCCACTTTTGAAAAGGAAAATTTAGATCAAAATGAGAATTTTAATCACCTCAGTCGCAAAGAAAAAAGAGGCAAAAAAACTAAGTAAAAAGCTCGTGAAAAAGGGCCTTACAGCTTGCGTGAGTAGCTTTAGTGCAAAAAGCGTATATATCTGGCAAGGGAAGCTTTGTGATGAAAAAGAGCAAATTTTACTCATAAAAACGGACGTGAAATTTAAAAAAGTAGCTAAATTTATAAGAAAGTACCACAGCTACAAAACACCAGAAATTTTGGCACTTAAGCCAAAAGAGGTTTTTAAAAAATACGAAACTTGGATAAAAAAATCAACCAAAAAAGGTAAAAAATGAGACTAACACCAACAAGAAGTGTGAAAGATGAAAAGGTAAAAAATGTAAATTTAAGTACAGCCATGCTTAGCCCAAGCTCCGCTCACGGCGGACTTTACGCGCCAAAAAAGTTACCAAAGATCACAAAGGCAAAGTGGCAAGAGCTCTCAAGCATAAGCTACGAAAAGCTCGCACTTCACATCATCTCGCTATTTAAATTTGACGTGCCAGAGGCATTTTTCAAAAAGGCGGTCAAAAGATATGCGAGCTTTGATGATCCAAAGCATCCAGTCATTTTTAAAAAAATAGATAAAAATTTATACGTAAATGAGCTATATCACGGCCCAACTAGGGCATTTAAGGATATGGCGCTTCAGCCTTTTGGCTCGCTTCTTAGCCAGCTTGCAAAAGAGAGAGGCGAAAAATATCTCATCATGTGCGCAACGAGCGGTGACACAGGCCCTGCAACACTTCAAACCTTTGCAAATGACGAAAACATAAGGGTTGTTTGCCTCTATCCAGACGGCGGCACAAGCGAGGTTCAAAAACTGCAAATGCAGACCATGCAGGGTGAAAATTTAAAGGTTTTTGGTATAAAAGGCGACTTTGACGACGCTCAAAGAGCGCTAAAAACGCTACTTGCAAATGATAAATTTAAGGCTGAACTGAAGAAAAAGCGCCTTAAACTAAGCGCGGCAAACTCAGTAAATTTTGGCAGGATACTCTTTCAGATCATCTACCACGCCTACGCCTACGCAAATTTGCTAAAACAAAAGGCGCTTAAGGCAAACGAAAGCTTTGACATCATCGTACCAAGTGGAAATTTTGGTAATGCGCTTGGGGCGTACTACGCTAAAAAAATGGGCGCAAAGATCGGCAAGATCAAGATCGCTTCAAACGCAAACAACATTTTGACGCAGTTTTTTACCACCGGCGTTTACGACCTAAGGGATAAAAAGCTAGTTAAAACGATAAGCCCAGCTATGGATATCTTGATCAGCTCAAACGTCGAGCGCTTGCTATTTGATAAATTTGGCAGCGAAAGAAGCAACGAGTTCATGCAAAGCCTAGCTAAAAATAAATTTTATAAGCTTAGCAAGCAAGAGCTTGAAGCGCTAAAAGAGGACTTTGAGGCTAGCTGGTGCGACGACAAAGAGTGCGAGGCATACATCGCAAAGCTCGCAAAGGATGGCTACGCGATCGATCCACATACGGCAACTTGCTTTAAGATGGTAGAGGCTGGCCGCATAAACGTCATCACATCGACCGCACACTGGGTGAAATTTACGCCAAGTATGATCAAAGCGTGCCAGATCAAAGATACGAAAGACGAAAAAGATGCGCTGGCAAAGACTGCTAAAATCTTAAACGACAGCGTGCCAAGCTCGATAAATTCGCTATTTAGCGCGAAAATTTTACACAAAAATATCATAAAAGAGGACGAGATCGAAAAGTGCGTCCTAGAATGGATCGAGCGATGATAATCATCCCAGCTCGCCTTGCTTCAACAAGGTTTAGTAATAAAATTTTAAAAGAGATAAACGGCGTGCCGATGTTTGTGGCGACGGCTCTTAGAGTAAGTGGCGTGGACGATGTGGCGGTTGCTGTGGACGAGCCAAGCGTGCTGGAGATCGCTAAGGTTCACGGCATAAAAGCTGTGCTAACTAGCAAAGATCATCAAAGTGGAACTGATAGGATAAATGAAGCGGCGCAAATTTTGGGGCTAAGCGAGAGTGAGATCATCATAAATGTTCAGGCCGATGAACCATTTATCGAGCCTGAAAATATCGCCAAATTTAGGGCTTTTTGCGAGCAAAATAGGGAAAAAGCCTTTATGTTTTCTTGCTATAAAAAGATGGATGATGAGTTTGCGGATGATAAAAATTTAGTCAAAGTAGTGACTGATTTTGAGGGATATGCACTTTACTTTTCAAGATCAAGGATACCATTTAACAGAAGTGAGTGCAAAAGCTACAAGGCTCACCTTGGCATTTACGGATACAGCGTAAAGAGCCTAAAAGAGTTTTGTGCTCTTATGCCTTCAAGCCTTGAAAATACCGAAAAGCTCGAGCAGCTCCGTGCCCTAGAAAATGGCAAAAAGATAGCGATGCTAGAGGTTGAGAGCCAAAGTATCGGTATCGATAGTGAAGAGGACTACCAAAGAGCGCTAGCTAAATTTGGCAAGAAATAAGTCGGCAAATTCTCTTTAAATAAAGTCAATATTTAAGGAGAATTTATCTAAATTATTAATCTTTAAATGCAGCAAAAAATATTTTTCTGCTCAAATAATATAAAACTAATTTTTCTTGATTTTTATTTTTTTAATTCTGTCTTTAACAACGTAAAATTTTAAAATTGCACTCGAGTAAAAGTCTTTATAGAAACCTAAAAATTTAGGCTCTTTTTTAGTGCAGATAGCTGCAAACACACTCTCAAGGTCTATTCTCTCTTTTTGTGTCAAATTTTCCATCTATTTTCCTAATAACTTTCTCATCTTATTGATAACAAATAATATTTCATCGTCGTCAAGCTCACAAAGAAGTTTGCAAACTGCAGCAGCAGCTTGTGGCTTTGAGTTGCCAAGCCTCCAATCTTGATATGTTCTCATTGGTACACCAAGCTCTTCTGCCATTTTTGCTTGTGAAATTTTCTTACCGATATTTTTTGCCTCAACTGCATTGTGAAGCAAATTAAATATATCACTTGTTTCAATCATTAAATTATTATACGGATTATTTTATTAAATATACATAAAATAATATATAAATAATAGTAATACGTATAAATAAATTAAAAAATATTATATATTATACTATAAAACATTATATTAATACGTAATAACGTATAGAAATATTAAAAAGTAGAAGCAATATAAAAGACTTTTAAGTTTATTTACTTGTTTATTATAATTTTATTTTCGGAAAGGCTTATGCAATTAATATTAAAAAAGCTTAGTTATATAGACTAAATATATATAAATAAATTATTTTAACTTAAATACTTGACATTGATAAACTAAAGTTGTATAATCCGCTTAGCAATTAAAAAGAAAGAGTGCTAAAAGTGAGTAAAACAAATAAACGTGATTTGATACTAAATTCTATCATCGAGGCTTATTTGCAGGACAATATGCCTATTGGTTCAAATGAGCTTGGTTCTCGTATGAGCGCAGCTATTCCGGCTTCTACGATACGCGTTTATTTCAAAAAGCTTTCAGATGAGGGCGAGATTACAAAGCTTCACATTAGTGGCGGTCGGATCCCAACAATTGCAGCGATGAGAAGATATTGGAGTGAAATTTTTGCTATAAGCGATATAAATTTAGAGATAAATGATGCCGAAGGGCTGAAAAAGCTATGTGATGAATTTGAACTTTATTGTATGATTTTTGGCACAATCGATAATGAATTGCTAGAAATTTTAAATTTAAATGATAGATATACGATCTTAAATTTTGGCGAAGATGAGATCGTTATTAAATTTGATGCTAGGATGTATAAATTTTTAAGTAATCTTGTTGGAGTTAGTTTAAACAAGCTTGAGCTTATCTGCTCTCAAGTTGGCTTAAGCGAACTAAAAAGTAAAATAAGAGAGCTTAAAAGGACTAAAATTTACTTCCAAGAAAACGAAATTTTAGCCTTTGATATGTTTAAGGATAGACGTTTTAAGATGGTTTTTGACCCAAGTTTTAGCTTACAAATGGATGAGAAACTTACATTTTCTCCTATGTTTGATGAAAATTTTATGGGCCTCAAATTTAGTGCGAACTATCTTGGCAACGAAGCACAGATGATCTGTGCTGGCAGTATTTATACTGATTATGTGAAATTTATAAATCTAATAAAGGAGGCTGCGTGAGCGAAGAGGTAAAAGAGCAAAACCTACCTGAGGTTGAGCCTGTGCAAGAACTAGCTAATGATAGTGTAAATTTGGACGCACTTGGCGATATTTCAAAGGTTGAAAAACTTGAAAAAGAGCTCGGGGAGATAACTGATAAATATTATAGAGCAAATGCTGAGTTTGAAAATATCAAAAAGCGTTATGAAAAAGAAAAGACAGACGTTGCAAGCTATGCAAATGAGAAATTTGCTAGGGACTTGCTACCAGTCATCGATGCTCTTGAGATCGCTGCAAATTTTGATCCAGAGGATGATGAATTTGCTAAAAAGATCAAAGAGGGTATTTTGATAACTATAAATCAGTTTAAAAAATGCTTTGAAAAGCATGGCGTGAGCGAGATCGCAACTGATACCGAGTTTGATCCAAATGTACATAATGCTGTTTTAAGGGTCGATAGCGAGGAGAAGCAAAGCGGTCAGATCGTGCAAGCTTTACAAAAAGGCTATATGATAAATGGTAGGGTTTTGCGCCCAGCTATGGTCAGTGTGGCAAACTAAATTTAAAAAATAAATCTAATAAAGGAAAAATATGTCAAAAGTTATAGGTATAGACTTAGGTACAACAAACTCTTGTGTGAGCGTTTTTGAGCGCGGCGAGAGCAAGGTTATCCCAAATAAAGAGGGTAAAAACACAACTCCATCTGTTGTTGCTTTTACAGACAAAGGTGAAATTCTAGTAGGTGACGTTGCAAAACGTCAAGCAGTTACAAACCCTGAAAAAACGATATATTCTATCAAACGTATCATGGGTTTGATGAGCAATGAAAAAAATGCTGAAGAGGCAAAGGCTCGCTTGCCATATCATGTCGTAGATAGAAACGGCGCTTGCGCGGTTGAGATCGCTGGTAAGGTCTATACTCCGCAAGAAATTTCAGCAAAAATTCTCATCAAACTAAAAGAAGACGCTGAAGCATATCTTGGTGAAAAGGTAACAGACGCGGTTATCACCGTACCTGCATACTTTAACGATAGCCAAAGAAAAGCTACAAAAGAGGCTGGAACGATCGCAGGACTAAACGTGCTTCGTATCATCAACGAGCCAACAGCTGCGGCACTTGCTTATGGTCTTGATAAAAAAGAGGCTGAGAAAATTTTAGTTTATGACCTAGGTGGCGGTACATTCGACGTTACAGTGCTTGAAACTGGCGATAATATCGTTGAAGTTTTGGCAACCGGTGGTAACGCATTCTTAGGTGGTGATGACTTTGATAACAAGATCATCGACTGGCTAGTAAGTGAGTTTAAAAACGAAACTGGTATCGATCTAAAAGGCGATATCATGGCACTTCAACGCTTGAAAGAAGCAGCTGAAAATGCTAAAAAAGAGCTAAGCTCAGCTCAAGAGACTGAGATAAATTTACCATTTATCACAGCTGATGCGACTGGTCCAAAACACCTTGTTAAAAAGCTAACTCGTGCTAAATTTGAGGGCATGATCGACTCACTTGTGGGCGAGACTATCACTAAGATAAATGAGGTAACAAAAGACGCTGGTTTAAATAAAAGCGACATCAAAGAGGTCGTAATGGTCGGTGGCTCAACTCGTGTACCACTCGTTCAAGAAGAGGTTAAAAAGGCATTTGGTAAAGAGCTAAATAAGAGCGTTAATCCAGATGAGGTCGTAGCTATCGGTGCTGCTATCCAAGGCGCTGTTATAAAAGGCGACGTAAAAGATGTGCTACTTCTTGACGTAACTCCACTTAGCCTTGGTATCGAAACACTTGGCGGCGTGATGACAAAGATCATCGAAAAAGGTACAACCATACCAACTAAGAAAAGCCAAGTCTTCTCAACTGCTGAAGATAATCAAAGTGCGGTTACTATTATGGTTTTACAAGGTGAGCGTGAGTTTGCAAGAGATAATAAATCACTTGGAAATTTCAACCTCGAAGGCATCCCAGCAGCTCCAAGAGGCGTACCTCAAATAGAAGTTGAGTTTGACATCGACGCAAACGGAATTTTAACCGTTTCAGCAAAAGATAAAGCAACTGGCAAAGCTCAAAACATCACTATCTCTGGATCAAGCGGCTTAAGCGAAGAAGAGATAAACAATATGGTAAAAGATGCTGAGCTTCATAAAGAAGAGGACAAAAAACGCAAAGACGCAGTTGAGGCTAGAAATCAAGCTGACGCACTAGTTCATCAAACTGAAAAGAGCATGAGCGAGCTTGGCGAGAAGGTCCCAGCTGAGGATAGAAGCAACATCGAAGCTGCGCTAAACGATCTAAAAGAGGTCTTAAAAGATGAAAATTCTTCAAAAGAGCAAATCGATGCTAAAGTAGAAGCTCTAAGCAAAGCTAGCCATAAACTAGCAGAAGCTATGTATAAAAAAGATGAAAACGCTGGAGCAAACGGCGGAAATAATAAAAAAGACGACGATGTTATAGACGCTGAAGTCGAGTAAAACTCCTAGAGCAGGGCACTTGCCTTGCTCTTTTATAAATTTATCTTCATAAATTCTTAAAATTGATTCAAAATAAGTATTTTAAATAGTTAAAATTTATATAATGCCAAACAAAAAGGCAAAAAATGTACTTATTTTTTCTGATTACTCATTTAATTTGTGCCATTGTATTTATAGGATACGTATTTTTCGATGTTTGTATATATCCATTTGCTAAAAAAACGGTTGATACTAAAACCCTTGAAATAGTTAAAAAAGCCTACACAAAAGGTAGTGCAAAGGTTTTTGGCACGGCATTTTTATTGCTTTTAATAAGTGGCGCTTATATGGCAAAAGACTATTTTGGAGGCGAGCTTGGCTGGTGGCAAAGCAACTTTCAAAAGCTATTGCTTGTAAAAATTTTTGTTTTACTCATAATGTGCCTTGTAACTTTTATCTCTGTTTTTAATGTCATTATTTTAAAAAAGCCTGATCCATTTGGTAAATTTTCACATTTAATAGCTCTAGTGCTTTGCCTAATAATGGTCATTTTAGCAAAAGTAATGTGGTGGGCTTAAAAATTTAGCTAGCAAATCTAAGCAAATCGCCAGCTAGAAGTTAAAAATTCTTTAATCGATACTCTTTAACTTATCTTTATTTAGCCCTTCTTCTATGCGTTTTATCTCTTCACTTCCATCTCTTACGACGTTTTTGTCAAATTCTAAGTAATCATTTATCTTTTTTGGATATTCAACGTGACTTAGGATAAATTTAAAGACATTTAGCCTAGCTTCTTTTTTGTTATCGCTTGAGACGATGACCCATGGTGAAATGCTATTGTGAGAGGCAAGAAGCATCGAATATTTAGCGATAGAGTACTGATCCCAAAGTTCTTGTGCTTTTTGATCAACGGGTGAAATTTTAAATTGCTTTAATGGATCATTTTGCCTCTCTTTGAAGCGTTTTTTCTGCTCATCTTTTGTGATTGAAAGATAAATTTTAAAGAAAATTATGCCGGAGTTTATGATCATCTCTTCAAATTTTGGCACTTCACGTAAAAATTCCTTATGCTCTGCTTGCGTGCAAAAGCCCATCACTGGCTCAACGCCAGCTCTATTATACCAGCTCCTATCAAAGATCACGATCTCTCCGGCACTTGGCAGATGAGTCACATATCTTTGAAAATACCACTGCGTTTTTTCGACATCACTTGGCTTAGCAAGCGCTACTATACGGCAACCCCTTGGATTTAGATGCTCGGTTAAGCGTTTTATCGTTCCTCCTTTACCGGCTGCGTCGCGCCCTTCCATTAGCATGAGCACTCTAAGGCCTTTTTCTTTTACGTAATTTTGAAATTTTAAAAGTTCAATTTGAAGCAGCCTAAGCTCTTCCTCATAGCCAAGCTTCTCGCTTTTTTGGTGTTTTTTGTCTTTTGACATCTTTGCTCCTTTAAAATTTCACATATTTTCACGATTTTACAATAAAATAGAATAAATTTAAGAATTTAGACTAAAATCATCTTTTTTAATTTAGCAAGGATTAGTATGTTTTTAAAATTTCTTTTTTCGCTCATTTTGTTTGCAGGCTCGCTTTTTGCTGAGGTTTTAGATGTTAGCAAAGCCTTTGTTTTAACTCCAAGCGTTGATAGTCAAAATGTTGAAGTGAAGTTTAACTTTGGTGAAAATATCTATCTTTATAAGGAGAGTTTTGAGATTAAGCTAGCTGGCAAAAAGATAAATGAGCTATTAAATTTGCCAAGTAGTGAAAATACGGGAGAATACGAAATTTATCCAAAAGATTTTTCGATTTTTATCCCATTAAATTTGGTAAAAGAAAATCTTTCAAATGGCAAAGCAATACTTGACATTAACTATCAAGGCTGTGCTAAAAACGGCATTTGCTACCGTCCACAAAGCAGAATTTATGAGATAACTGACCAAGCTGGAAAATTTAGTATCGCCACTTTTAAAAAAGAGCAAAAAAGCGATACCGACAGCTTTGCTGAAGAATTTTCTAGCGAGCAAGATATCGCAAATGGGCTTGGAGATAAAAATTTTTTTATCTCACTTCTTACTTTTTTTGGTTATGGTCTTTTGCTTTCACTAACACCTTGCGTCTTTCCGATGATACCGATACTTTCAAGCATAATCGTCTCAAAAGGTGCTAATTTAAATGCAAAAAAAGGCTTTTTATTATCATTTATTTATGTTGTCGCGATGAGTTTAGCTTACGCATTAGCTGGAGTGGCGGCTAGTCTGCTTGGCTTTGGTGTCGCAGGAGCTTTGCAAAACATCTATGTGCTCGGCGCTTTTGCAGCCATTTTTGTTATTCTAAGCTTTAGCATGTTTGGATTTTATGATATAAAATTGCCAGCAAAATTTGAAAATTTGATAAGTAAAAAATCGCAAAATAGCTCAGGCTATGTTGGAATTTTTATTATGGGTTTTGCCTCAGCTCTCATTGTGTCGCCTTGCGTTGCAGCACCATTAGCGGGCGCACTTCTTTATATTGCCCAAAGCGGAAATGTCTTTTATGGTGGCGTTATGCTTTTTGTCATGGGGCTTGGCATGGGCGTGCCACTACTTATTATCGGGCTAAGCTCTGGAAAGCTCTTGCCAAAACCTGGTAGTTGGATGGATGAAGTGAAAAAATTCTTTGGTTTTTTAATGCTCATCATGGCAGTTTGGATCCTTGCGCGTGTGCTCGGAGAATTTTTTGAGCTATTAGGATATGGCATTATAGGCGTTTTTATGGCGGTTTATTTTGGGGCATTTGAAGTAGCAGAGCAAAGCTGGGCTAAGTTTAAAAAAGCGTTTTTTATCTTGGTTTTTATATATTCAGTTATGCTAATAGTTGGTTCATTTTTGGGCTCAAAGGAGGCTTTTTCTCCACTTTCTGGACTAAATTTGGCAAAAAGTGATAGTGCGTTAAAATTTAATTCCGTTAAAAATTTAGATGAACTAAATGAGGTAATAAAAAACTCAACCAAACCCGTTCTAGTAGATTTTTATGCTGATTGGTGTGTAAGCTGCAAAGAGATAGAAAAGATCACTTTTAAAGATAGTGATGTTATAGATGCTTTGACAAATTTTACACTTATTCGTATCGATGTAACAAATGGCGGACCACAAAATGATGAAATGCTAAGAAATTTTGGGCTTATTGATCCGCCTGCACTCTTGTTATTTAATGGTGGCAACGAGCTAAAATTTCTTAGAACTATCGGTTTTATAGATGCTAAAAATTTTCTAGCAAAGCTTGAGAAAATTAAATAATCTTGTCCTTGCTGTTACAAAGATCATTTAAAATACACTCATGGCAAAGCGGTTTTTTGGCTTTACAGGTGTAACGTCCAAAGAGCACCATGGCTTGATGAAGCTTGCCAAGATCTGTTTTAAAGGCATGGCTAAGATCAGCTTCAGTAGCTTCTGGCGTTTTTGCATAGCTAAGATCAAGCCTGTGTGCCACTCTAAAAACATGCGTATCAACAGCCATAACATTTGCATTTGTAGCTTCTAAAAGCACGACATGAGCGGTCTTTTGTCCAACTCCAGCAAGCGCTTTTAGCTTCTCTTCATCAAGTGGAATTTCTCCATTATAAAGCTCAACCACGCTGTTTGCCATTTTGATCAAATTTGCAGCCTTGTTATTAAAAAAGCTGCACGAGTTTATCATGAGTTTTAGACTTGCTAAATTTGCACTAGCTAGCTCATAGACATCTTTATACGCTTCAAATAAAGCTGGAGTTATTAAATTTACTCTTTTGTCGGTGCACTGGGCTGAGAGCATGACACAGACAAGTAGCTCATATAAATTTCTAAATTTAAGCTCGCTTTTGGCGTCTTTAAACTCTTCTAGAAGTCTTCTTTTTATCTCTAAAATATCTTTTTTTGTTCTCATTTTCGTATTTTATCTTATTTTCTTAAGTTAAATGAAAAGTTATCGCTTTATTTGATATAATCTTGCCCATAAAATCAATTTTTTAAAGGATTTATATGAAAAAATTTTTGTTTCCAGCAGTTTTAAGTTTAGCGGCAGCTGTTACTCTAAATGCAGCAGTAGTTGCAACAGTTGATGGTGATGCTATAAGCGATAGCGATATTTCAAGCCTTTTATCGGCAGCTATGCCAGGATTTGACGCTAGCAAGCTTCAACCAAATGAGAAAAAACGTATAATCGACGATCTAATAAATAGAAAACTTCTTTTAAAAGATGCTAAGTCAAGCGGTATCGAAAAAGATGTAGAGTACATCAAAGCTGTAAAAGCAGCACAAGAAGGTATCGCAGTTGAGCTTTATATGAGAAAGCTTTTTGACGGTATCAAAGTAAGTGATAACGAGCTAAAAGATTTTTACAATAAAAACAAAGCAAGTATGAACGAGCCAGCTCAAGCAAAAGCAAGACATATCCTAGTTGAAGATGAAAAAACAGCAAACGACATCATCGCTCAACTTAAAAATTTAAAAGGTGAGGCGCTAACTAAGAAATTTGCAGAGCTTGCAAGCCAAAAATCAATCGACAAAGGCTCAGCTGCACATGGTGGCGCACTTGGCTGGTTTGGTCAAAGCCAAATGGTAAAACCTTTTGCAGACGCAGCATTTTCAATGGCCAATGGCACAGTTTCAACTAAACCAGTTAAAACTCAGTTTGGTTACCATGTTATCTTAAAAGAAGATGGTAAAGCTGCTGGTACTGTAAGCTTTGAGCAAGCAAAACCAGAGATCGAGCAAGCTGTAAAAATGGAGAAATTCCAAGCTGCTGTTAGACAAAAAAGTGAAGCTCTACGCCAAAAAGCAAAGATAGAATACAAATAAAATTTGGAGGATAAAATGGGCGTTTTAGATATCGTAAAACCTGGTGTTTTAAGCGGAGATGATGTAACAAAACTTTATGCTTATGCCAAAGAGCAAGGTTTTGCAATACCTGCTGTAAATGTCGTAGGCAGCGACTCGGTAAATGCTGTTTTAGAAGCGGCAAAGGTTGCTAACTCGCCTGTTATCGTTCAGTTTAGTAATGGCGGTGCAGGTTTTTACGCTGGTAAAGCCTGCGAAAATGCAGCCGTTCTTGGTGCGATCGCTGGAGCAAAGCATGTTCATTTACTAGCCAAGGCTTATGGCGTGCCAGTCATTTTACACACTGACCATGCTGCTAGAAAGCTTTTGCCTTGGATAGATGAGCTAGTAAAAGCAAGTCATGAGTATAAAAAAACTCACGGCGTGCCACTTTTTAGCTCTCACATGCTTGATCTTAGCGAAGAGAATATCAACGAAAATTTAAGCACGTGCGAGAAGTATCTAAAAGAGCTTAGCGAGCTTGGCATTAGCCTAGAGATCGAGCTTGGCGTCACTGGTGGTGAAGAGGACGGCGTAGATAACACAAGCGTTGATAACGCACTTCTTTACACTCAGCCAGAGGACGTCGCGCTTGCTTATGAAAGACTAAGCAAGATAAGCGATAAATTTAGCATCGCGGCTAGTTTTGGCAATGTCCATGGTGTCTATAAACCAGGCAATGTCGTGCTAAGGCCAGAAATTCTTAAAAACTCACAAGCCTATGTGGCAAAGAAATTTAATACAAAAAGCGACAAGCCAGTAAATTTTGTATTTCATGGCGGTAGTGGCAGCGAGCTAAAAGATATCAAAAATGCTGTAAGCTACGGTGTTATCAAGATGAACATTGACACCGATACTCAGTGGGCTTTCTGGGACGGCGTGCGTGAGTATGAGGCTAAAAATAGAGCATACTTGCAAGGTCAGATCGGCAACCCAGAGGGCGACGATAAGCCAAATAAAAAATACTACGACCCAAGGAAATGGCTAAGAAGTGGCGAGGAGAGCATGGTTAAGCGTCTTCAGACTGCTTTTAGCGACTTAAACTGCCTAAATAGGAACTAATCCTATGCAAAATCAAAATGATTTTAGTGAGCTAAGCGTACCAAAAGAGCGCCAAGCTCACTCTTTCTTTGTCTTTTTTAAAGTTATCTTTATTCCTTTAGTTATCTACATTTTGGCAATACTAGCGTATCTTGGCGTTATAAATTTTCAGATGAAGCTTCACACCATCGTGATGATGGGCGTTATACTCTTTGTTGCTTTTATATTTTCTCGCCACAGCGCCTTGGTCGCTTACTCAAATTTCTTAGCAAATGCTAAAGACTACAAGATAAGGCTAAAAGAATTTATCATCGCTCACCTTTTTGAAATTTCAAGCGTCAAAAAGGCAAACGCTAAATTTGAAGATTTTTTTGAGAGCTATACAAGAAATTTTAGAAATGACAACCTAGCAAATATCGGTCAAGCAGTCTTTCCTATGCTTGGAATTTTGGGCACATTTATCAGTATCGCTATCTCCATGCCAAGCTTTAGCTCAAGCACCGCAAACGGCTTAGAAAAAGAGATCGCTATACTGCTAAACGGCGTGGCTACAGCATTTTATGTATCGATATACGGCATATTTTTAGCACTTTGGTGGATGTTTTTTGAAAAGATTGGCATTAGTAAATTTGAGAGATTTTACAGCGAGCAAAAAGAGCTAAGCCGTGAGTTTTTCTGGCAGGAAAATGAGCTAAATGCAAATTTCATGAAAGCAAGTGTAGGCTACTTTAAAGACAGTAATGACGCCTTTAAAATGGTGCTTGATGATAAATTTGTAAAAGAGCTAAGCGAGCAGACAAATGAGAAATTTAACAGCTTAAAAGAGCTTTGCGAGGTTGAAAAAAATATCATCAATCAAAGCAAGGCAGAGCTTAGCGCAAGTCTAAAAATGCTAAATGAATCTGGGCTAAAACAAGATGAATTTGTAAAAATCCACTCCGATATATTAAAGGCAGTTGGCGCATTTTCTAATGCCTTTAAAGATATGGAGGTTAAAATTTTAACCGAGCATGCAAAGCTTGGCGAAATTTTTAGTAGAAATTTAAACGCCACAAAAGAGAGCCAGCTTAAATTTGAGCAGACCATAAAGAGCTTTGACAAGGTTTTAAGGGAATTTTCTTACTCGCTCATGAAAGAACAAAATGACGCACTAAAGGAATTTAGAGCCTCGCTCGTGGAGAGTGCGACGATATTTAAAGCCGCGTATGAGCAAGAGGGCAGGAGCTTGGAGCGTGAAAAAGAGCGTGAGAGCCTCATTGCTGAGCTTAAGAAGAACATAGACGAGATCGATAAAGAAGCAAATTCTGTAATAGAAAAAATCGAAAATCTAGTGCAATGAAAATAAACAAAAATAACGAGGATCAATCGAGCTTTTGGGTTTCGTACGCAGACTTGATGGCGGGTCTGCTCTTTGTTTTTATGCTACTAATCGGCGCTGTCGTCGTAAAATACGTCCTAACTCAAAACACCCTTGAAAATAAAGAGCAAGCCATCATCACAGCACTAGCAAATTTAAAAGATGCCCAGGGTAAAAATTTCACCCTTGAAGAGCTAAATGACGCCCTAAAAAGCGAGCTTTCAAAGATAAGCGACGAAAATATAAATTTGAAAAAATCAAATGAAATTTTTGTTATCCAAATAGACGCTCTAAAAGAAAAACTAGCCCAGCTCATAGAGGAAAACAAGGACGCAAACGCGAGCATAAAAGAGCTAAATGCTAGCGTTTTTGATCTAAATCAAAAGATGATCGTGCTAAATGATGAAATTTCATCAAAAGATAGAGCACTTAGTGACGCAAACGAAAGCAGTGAGAAAAATTTAGCTAAGATCGCCTTTTTGCTCGAGCAAGTGAGCCAAAGAGAGGCTAGATATGACGAGCTTTTAAGGGATCTAAACGTCACTCGTGATAGAGTGAAAAATTTAACCGGTATCAGAGTAAAAGTGATCTCAGCTCTAAAGGATAGGCTGGGATCTAGCATCGAGATCGATCCAAACTCGGGTGCGTTAAAGCTTAGCTCCTCAGTACTTTTTGATAAAGGAAGTGCGGTCTTAAAAGAAGAGGTCAAAGAGGAGCTAAAGGCCACGCTTAGTAAATATTTCGACGTGCTTTTAAATGATAAGGATATCGCGTCAAACATTGATCAAATTATAATTGAGGGCTTTACGGACAGCGATGGAAGCTATATTTATAACCTAGAGCTTTCACAAAAAAGAGCTTACGCGGTGATGGAATTTATAAATTCATTTAGCGATGATGCGCGCCTTAGAAAGCTACTCGTGGCAAGCGGACGAAGCTACAACGAGCTAGTTTTTAAAGACGGAGCCGAAGACAAAGACGCTTCAAGACGCATCGAGATCAAATTTTCACTCTCAAACAAAGAGGCTATCAACGAGATAGAGAAATTTTTGGAGTTTAAGGGTGATTGAGCGGGTTGTTCTTAGGGGGCGAGAGTTATGGCTTTTAAGAGATGATCTGCTAGGCGAGTTTAACGGTAACAAAGCAAGAAAACTAGAGTATTTTCTAAAGGCTGATCTAAGCGGCATCCAGGCCATCGTGTCTCACGGCTCAAGCCAGTCAAATGCGATGTATAGTCTAAGTCTTTTTGCCAAGCTAAAGGGGCTTAAATTTTACTACGTCGTCTCTCATCTAAGCTCAAATTTAAAGCAAACTCCAGTTGGAAATTTCAAATTTGCACTTGAAAATGGTATGGAAATTTTTGTAAAAGAGGAACGTGATAAATTTGCCAAAGAGCTGGCAAAGAGCCAAAATGCGCTCTTTATAAATGAAGGTGTGGCACAGAGCGAGGCCGAGCTTGGCTTTATCACGCAAGCAAATGAGATAAATGAGTGGAGCAAAAAAAGTGGCATAAGGCCTGATATATTTTTGCCATCTGGCACAGGCACTAGTGCATGCTATCTGGCAAAGCATACCGATCTTAGGGTTTTTACAACTCCTTGCGTGGGGGATGGAGACTATCTAAAAAAGCAAATTTATGAGCTAGATAAAGATAGCAAAGTGCAAATTTTAAATCCGCCAAAGAAGTATCATTTTGGAAATTTATACAAAGAGCTTTATGAAATTTGGCTAGAGGTTTGCAAAAGCGGCGTGGAATTTGACCTAGTGTATGACCCTGTTGGCTTCATCACGCTTTTTGCAAATTTAAATAAGCTTGGGGATCAAATTTTATACATCCATCAGGGTGGAATTTTAGGTAACATTACACAAAGACAAAGATATGAGAGAAAATTAAAGGAGCATAAATGAAATTTTTTCATAGTAGTGACGCTGATTTTGAGAGTAAATTTTTACAGCTGGTTAAACGAAGTGATAATGACATGAGTGCTGTAATGCCGGTGGTTGCTGGAATAATAGATGAGATAAGAAAAGATGGCGATAGTGCACTTTTTGCGCAGATAGCTAAATTTGATAAATTTAGCGTTATAAGTAAAAACGACATAATAATCGACGTTAAAGAGATGGAGGCCGCCTATAATTCGCTAGACAATGCTTTAAGAGTAGCTTTAAATTTAGCTCACGATAGGATAAAAAGCTATCATGAACGCACAAAGCCAAGCGACTGGACATATAAAGATGAGCATGATATCTTGCTTGGTGCAAAATACACAGCGGTTGACCGCGCAGGCCTTTATATCCCAGGTGGCAAAGCGGCTTATCCTAGCTCGCTTCTTATGAATGCGATCCCAGCGATCGTAGCCGGCGTAAAAGAGATTGTAGTGTGCACTCCAGCGCCAAATGGCAAGGTAAATACCTTGCTTCTTGCGGCAATGCACCTTTGTGGCATAAAGACAGCCTTTAAAATAGGAGGTGCAAGTGCTATTGCGGCGATGGCATACGGAACTGCAACGGTGCCAAAAGTAGATGTCATCACAGGACCTGGCAATATATACGTAGCGACTGCTAAAAAGCTAGTTTATGGCGACGTAAATATTGATATGATCGCTGGTCCAAGCGAGATAGGCGTCATCGCTGATGACAGTGCTGATCCTCGTCACATAGCTATCGATATGCTCTCTCAAGCTGAGCACGACGAGATCGCAAGCGCCTTTTTGATAACGCCAGTAGAAGCTTTCGCAAGGGCAGTACAAAGACACATCGAAGATGAGCTAAAGACACTAAAACGTGAGCCGATCGCAAGTGCAAGCATAAGAAATAAAGCTGCAATAATAGTGGCAAAAGATTTGAAAGAGTGTTTTGCCCTCATGAATGAGCTTGCTGTTGAGCACCTAGAGATCGCTACAAACGATGCTTTAAGTTATATCGATGATGTGACTCATGCGGGCGCTATATTTTTTGGACACTTTACGCCTGAAGCGATGGGAGATTATATCGCTGGACCAAATCACACATTACCAACTGGCGGAAGTGCGAGATTTTACTCGCCGCTTGGAGTTGAAAATTTCATGAAGCGAAGTTCGATCATTTCAGTGAGTAGAAAAGGTATCATGCATCTTGGCAAATCATGCATGCAGCTAGCTGAAGCTGAGGGGCTAACCGCTCATAAAAAATCAGTCGCAGTGAGGCTAGAAGAGTAAAGAAAAAATGGATTTTATAGAGATTTTGCAACTTTTTATAGAATTTATAGTAGAATCCATAGCGAATTATTAAAAAGGAGTTGTTATGAAGTTAGGAACTTATACTGCAAACCAGGCTTCAGGAAACTATTATTTAGATCAAGCAAAAAATAGCGAAAAGAAAGCGCTAAATGCTATCTCTGCAAACAGCGAGATCAAAGCTTCAGGTGCAAATTTACAAATCGCAGAGAGTTTGCTTTCACAAACAAATGTCTTGAACGAAGGTTTGGCAAATGCAAACGATATGATCGGTATGCTTCAAATCGCTGACTCAACGCTTTTAAATTTAAGTAAAAGCACAGATAGAATAGGCGAACTTTCAAGTAAGCTTACAAATCCTGCTCTCTCAGCAAATGAGCAAAAAGGCATAAAGGGCGAAATCAACGCACTAAGAAATGCTATGAATGATAGCGTAAAAGAGGCTAAATTTAACGGTAAAAACGTATTTGATGCTGAGCTTGGATTTTTCACAGGTGAGAGCACAAAAAATATAAATTTGGGCACAAATGCTCTTTTAGATGTAAAAGATGATGGATCAAATACAGGTGAAATTTTAAAAAATATAAATTCACTTCGCTCAGAGATCGGATCAACACAAAATGCTGTATTTAGAGGTATAAATGCTCTAGCCGCAAGAAGCGTGGCAAATGCTAATAGTGTAGAGAACCTTGATAGTAGTGATATCACAAAGAGCTTGGAAGAAAATTTACAAGCAAATTTAAAGCTACATGCTGCGAGCTTAGCTAAAGCTCATGATACTACGAGTTTGGCTGCAAAACTAGATAAACTTCTAGCTGAATAAATTTTTACCGGTCTTGCGCCGGTAAATTCTTTTTTAGTTTCTAATAAATTTTTTATAATGATCCTATCTTGTTTGGATGAAATATGTTTATAGTTTAGATTATAGGTATAGGCATATTGAGGAATTTCGATGCTAGATTTTCTCGAGTTCGGGCAAACCTAAACCATTTTTATGATAACAAGCAAAAATATTACTATTTATATCATTTAAATTTTTATAGTAAGACTAAAAAGAAATTTTAAGAGGTATAAATTTGTAAGACCAAATGGTCTTACAAAAGTAATTATTTTTTAGTGTGAGGGTTGTTTACTCTGCCACTATCGACAACTTGGAGTCCTACTGTGTCATATGCTGCGCCAAAGCCTTTTACATATCTACCTTTTGTTGGGGTGAGTTTTACTATATAGAAGTCTTTCATCTCTTTAATAAATGCAAGTGCTGATTCATTTGCAAAGGCACTCTCAAATTTTGATATAAATTCATCTCTTGCGCTGTCGCTCATAAACTCAGCTTTAGCTTCAAAGCTTACTCTTACACGAGCAAATAGACTTTTTGCGTCTTTTTCATCCTGAATAAAAAGGAGTGAAATTTTATCCGGGTTTTGTTTTATTGAGTGGTAGTGATCTGCTACTGATGATATACAGATATAAAACTCATCGTTTTCTTTTATGAAAGGTGAATACGACGAAACCGCTTGTCCGTCAAGAATGCTTGAGATCACAACAGTCTTAAAGCTATTTATAAATTTCATCATTCCACCTTGCACACTAGAGCTGTTTGTGTCACCCTTGATGCTCATATAAAGCTCGATGATCGACTCTCTAAAACCATCTCCGCCTGCTTTGCTTAAAAATGGTACAAATGTTTTTGCCTGATCACATGTTATTTCCATGCCATCTTCGTTTATATCGGTCATTTTGACATTTGTAGGCTCAGCTACACCGCTAAATTTCTTACAAAACTCGATCACTATATCCAAATGATCCTTATTCATGTGGTTTAATGCTCTTTGTTTCAAAACTGTTCTCCTTATAAAAATAAAATTAAAAATCGCAAAATCATACTAAAGAAAACTTAAAATTGATTAAAATTATCATTAATATTTTTAAAGCGAGAATTAAGCTTATTTTTTTAAAATTACGAGTTAAAAATAATATTTTAGAAAATTTATATCTTTTATTTAAAAATTATATTTTCTGCTTATTTTTATGCTTTTTTGTTGTCTTTAGCCATTTGTATTAAAAGGAAATTTATGCAGGGTAGTACCAAACTTGCCGTTTTGCTTATTGTGCTCATTGTTTTGCTCTCTTTTATCTCGCTTAGTATAGGCGGTTCTGATATAAGCATGAGTGAGATTTTAAATTTTATATTTAATAACAAAATAGACGAGATGAAAGAGACCATCTTGTTTGATATTAGACTACCAAGACTTGTAATGGCTCTGCTTATAGGTATGCTTTTGGCTAGCTCGGGTGTTGTAACGCAAAGCGTCTTTTTAAATCCGCTTGCAGACCCATATATCATCGGTATAGCCGCATCTGCGACATTTGGAGCAGTAGTAGCATATCTTCTTGGCTTATCTGAAATTTATTATGGTATCTTTGCTTTTTTGTCTTCTAGTTTGCTTACCCTTGCTATTTTTGGAGTTTACAACCGTAGTCGCTCTATTGCTACACTTCTTATAATTGGTATCGCTTTTTCATCATTTCTAGGGGCATTTACGAGTTTTGCGACATATCTTATTGGCGAGGATAGTTTTAAGATAGTGGCATGGATGATGGGTTATTTAGGTTCTGCTTCATGGCAAAAGGTCGGTATCATCGCTGTTCCACTTATCTTTTGTATGATATATTTTTATCTAAAACGCTTTGAGTTAACGATACTTTTAAGCGGGGAAGACGAGGCAAAAAGTCTTGGTATAGATGTCGATGCACTTAAAAAGCGTCTACTTGTTATAGCTTCGCTCACGGTCGCTTTTTCAGTCGCATTTACCGGTATGATAGGCTTTGTTGGGCTTATCATTCCACACTCTTTTAGAATGCTTTTAAATACTTCAAACAACGCTATTTTGTTACCACTTTCTACTCTTGGAGGAGGAGCGTTTTTGCTAGCTTGTGACGTGGTGGGAAAGAGTGTTTTAAGTCCGGTTGAAGTGCCAGTTGGCGTTATTAGTGCGTTTTTTGGAGCGCCATTTTTTCTATTTTTAGCACTTTATCTAAAAAGGAGTGTGCATTGAGCGTAGAAGTGTCAAACTTAAGCTTTTCATATGCGCAAACAAGTGTGCTAAAAAATATAAGCTTTACTGCTAAAAGTGGAAAATTTATAGGTCTTTTGGGCTCTAATGGATGTGGCAAATCAACACTTTTAAAATGTATCTTAAATTTGCTTTCTCCAAGCGCTGGAAGTGTCAAAATTTTAGAAAAAGATGTACAAAGCTATAGCACAAAGGAGCTTGCGAGAACGACTAGTTTTGTACCTCAAAAAAGCGCACTTACGATGCCATTAAGCGTTTTTGAGCTTGTTTTGATGGGTAGATATGCTCATCTAAAAAGCTCTTTTAGTGGTTATAGCTCTCATGATATTGCACTAGTTGATGAGGCTTTGCATACTTTTGGGCTGGCTAAATTTAAAGACCGAGTGGCAAACTCACTAAGTGGTGGCGAATTTGCTAGAGCTTTGCTTGCTCGTGCAATAGTTAGCGAGCCTAAAGTTTTACTTCTTGATGAGCCTACATCAGCCCTTGATCTAAGCCATGCTATAGAGATGTTAAAGCTTTGCTCGCGTCTTATTCGTGAGCTAAATTTAGTCACTATAGCTGTGCTTCATGATCTAAATTTAGCCTCACTGATATGTGATGAAATTTTAATGCTAAAAGGTGGTGTGATAGCTCACAAAGGGAGTGTCAGAGAGCTTTATAATCCAGAAATTTTAGATGAAATTTACGGTCTTAAGGCAGATATCATATATAAAAATGATATGCCATTTGTTTTACCAAAATGATAATTTTAAAGGAGATTTCATGAAAAAATTATTTTTAGTTTTTGCTTTTTTGCTTGGTTTTGGCGGTGTTAGCCTAAGTGCTAAAAATATCGTTGTGCTCGATCCTGCAGTGGTTGAGATGATGTATATGTTAGAGGCTGAAGATCAGATCGCAGCTATTTCTACTCTTGAGTTTGGCAAGATTTGGCCTGAGGATAAGACTGAAAAGCTAAAGAGCGTTGGCACTTATACAAAGCCAAATTTAGAGCGTATAGTCGAGCTAAAGCCTGATCTTGTAGTTACTAGCTTTCACTCTGATGGTGTAAACGCCGACCTTGCTAAATTTGGCATAAAGACACTTACGATGCAGGCAAATAGTGTAGATGATATTTGCAAAAATATAGAAAAAATGGGCGATATCACGGGAAAAAAAGAGCGTGCCAGCGAGCTTGTGGCTAAGATAAAGCAGGATTTTTTAAAATTTCAAAACTCAAATTTAAGCGGTAAGAAAATTTTAGGCGTTTATGCAGCTACCCCACTAGTTGCTTTTAACGATGCTAGTTTACCTGGTGATATGTTTGCTAAATTTGGTATGAAAAACGTAGCAGGTGGCCTAGCTGGAGCGATGCCGATCGTTCAAAGTGAATTTATCCTAGCGCAAAATCCAGACTTCATAATAGTTGTAGGCATGAAAGATGGCAGTGATTTTTTATCGCAAAATCCAGTGCTAAAAGCAACTAGTGCAGCCAAGAACTCTAAAATTTTAAACGTCCCATCAAGTCTTGTCTTGCGCGGTACGCCTCGCATAAATGAGGCCGCAAATGAGCTATTTAACATGCTTAATAAGTGAGTATAAATGTTTAACAAACGTATAAAAGGTCATAGCGTAGCTCCTTCAAAAAGACCTGATATGGTGAGTGAAGATGAGCTATGGGAATTTTTAGAGAGTGCACCAGATGAAAATGAAGGAGTGATCTACATTCATGTGCCGTTTTGTGATAACATCTGCTCGTTTTGCTCGATGAATAGGACAAAGCTTGAGGATGAGCTTGATGAGTATATAAAATTTCTACTAAGCGAGATAGAAAAATACTCCGCCACGAACTACTTAAAAAGCAAGAAAATAGGTAGTGTATATTTTGGTGGCGGCACCCCAACGATATTAAAAGAGAGACACTTAGAGCAAGTGATAAACGCACTTAAGGGTAGTTTCAACATCCTGCCTGAGTGCGAATTTAGCTTAGAAAGTACGCTTCATAACCTAAATATAAGCAAGCTTCGCCTTTTAAACGAGCTTGGCGTAAATCGATACAGTATCGGCGTGCAAACATTTAGTGAGGCTGGCAGAAAGCTGCTAAATCGCACACATAGTTCAGATGGAGCCGTAAAACATCTACGTGATCTGCGTGAGAAATTTAGTGGAATGCTTTGTGTTGATATTATATATAACTATCCTAATGAAAGCATAGATGAGGTGGTAAGAGATGCTAAGCTAGTGCGTGAGCTTGGCATTGACAGTGCGAGTTTTTATTCGCTTCAGTTTTTAGATGGCTCGGTACTTAGTAAGACCATAAGCGAGGATTACTATGACGTAGAAGTCGATAAGAGCTTGCACCACGCATTTTTAGACGAAATTTTAAGTCAAGGCGACTATGAAATTTTAGAGTATACAAAGGTGGCCAAAAAGGGTAGGGACCAATATAAATATATAAGACTATCTCACACGGGCGCTGATGTCTTGCCTCTTGGAAAAGGCGCTGGCGGTAGGCTAGGGGAGTTTGGTATCTATAACATGAGTCAAAAGATGAAAGTTATGGGTCGCATGACTGCTAGGCAGATGGAGTTTGATAGATTTGTAAATCTTTTTCAGTATCCACAAATAAGCCTTGAGCATGTTTTTAAATTTGTGAGCCAGACGTGTGCCAATGAGCTTATGGATCTTTTTAAAAAATGTGAGGAAAGTGGATATCTAAAAATCGAAAACGACTCTTTAAATTTTACAAAAGATGGCGTATTTTGGGGAAATTCTATCGCAAATGCAGTGATGGAAATTTCTAAGAAGGAGTTTTTATGAAAAGTATTGTGGTATATACATCAAAAAGTGGAAATACAAAAAAGATAGCAGAGGCTATTGCTGGTGAGCTTGGCTGTGAGGCGATAAATTTTGCCAATGCGGGCGAGATAAATTTGAGTGAGTTTGATTTTATCGCGCTTGGATACTATATAGATCAGGGCTCACCGGAGAAGGAATTTAAAAAATTTATCTCTCAAAGTGTAAAAAATAAAAAAGTAGGCTTTTTTATAACCCTTGGTGCTGATGTGCCAAGTGCGCATGCCACGCAGGCTATAGATCAAGGCAAAGAGCTATTTATGCAAAATGGCAATGAAATTTTGCGCACGTTTATCTGTCAAGGTGCGATTGCCACTGAAGTAATAGAGCAACTAAAAAAACTTGGTAAAGCTATGCCTGATGATCCGAGATTTGCTCTAACGCCTGAGCGACTAGAGCGATGGGAGCGAGCCAAAACGCACCCAGATGAGACTGATGTGAAAGCCGCAAAGGAAGCATTTAGAGGGGTTAAAATTTAAACTCATTTTGTGCCTATTTTTGCTCTAAAATTTTTAATGATCCTGTAAATTTTTATTTTCATTAGTGAGTGTGATGTGATTATGAGATGATAATCCATTCTCGCTAGTGAATAGAAAGCTAAAATTTACTACAACAATATGCTTTAAAAGTCAACTAGCTTTGTAGATTTTAGCTTTGTTGCTTTTGCAACTAAAATTTATGTGGGAGATATTTGCTTTAATGTGAGTATAAAATTTTGATTTTAGCTTCTAGCTCAAATTTGTGGGAAATTTGAGCTAGATTAAGGCTTTTAGCCTTCGATGTAGTTTTTGAGTTTTCTACCAACTTTTGGGTGTTTTAGTTTTTTGATAGCTGAGCTTTCTATCTGGCGAACACGCTCGCGAGTGACATTTAGAGCCTTACCGATCTCTTCAAGTGTGCGGTCGCTCTCATCCTCAAGCAAGCCAAATCTCATCGAAATAACTGCTTTTTCGCGCTCATTTAGCTGTGAAAGCACATCGTCGATCTGCTCTCTAAGGTCACTTTTTAAAATTTGCTCTATCGGAGAAAGTGAGCTTTTATCCTCGACAAAATCTCCAAATTTTCCATCCTCTTCGTTTGCGATCGGAGCTTCGAGGCTGATAGGCTCTTTTGTTATTTTGATGACTTGCTTTACCTTATCAACGCTTAGCCCAACCTCTTTTGCGATAACACTTACATCAGGCTCTTTTCCCTCTTCTTGGAGGTATTTGCGGTTTATTTTATTGATACGATTTATCGTCTCTATCATATGGATAGGTATCCTAATCGTCCTTGCCTGATCGGCGATCGCACGCGAGATAGCCTGGCGGATCCACCATGTGGCGTAGGTTGAAAATTTATAACCTTTTCTGTATTCAAATTTATCAACCGCTTTCATAAGGCCGATGTTGCCCTCTTGGATGAGATCTAAAAATGGTAAGCCCCTGTTTGTATAGCGTTTTGCGATACTTACAACTAGACGGAGGTTTGACTTAGCCATTCTAGCTTTTGCCTCGTCAGAAATTTTCTTACCACGTTTGATCTGCTCTAGAATTTCTTTTAGCCTTGTTGGCTCAAGATCAAAACCTTGCTTGCTCGCCTCTTTTGTAGTAAATAGCTTTTTGATCTCGACATAAGTTGATACCATTGTGGCTTCTGGCACGCGAGCTGCGATCTCCTCCTTGCTAAGCTTGATGATATCTTTTAGTATGCTTTTGTGATTTTTTTTAAGCTCGTCGCTAAACATTGGTAAGCGATACTCCAAGCGTTTTAGCTCTCTATCAAATTCATCGTCGCTTTTTAGCGCTGTCTCCATTGATTTTACGATCTCGCTAATTAACTTGCTTGTTGGGCCAAGATCCATTAGCTTCTCTTTTAAAATTTTCTTTTTAAATGCAAGAGTCATCTTTGAAGCCGTATCGTCGCTCTCAACTTTATCTTGTTTGTTTGCGGTCTTTAGCCACTCTTTTTTTGCCTTTTCGAGGGCCTTAAAACTCTCTATAACTTTTTCAGCACGTTTATCGTTTTTGGCTGATTTTTTAGGAGCTTCATTTTCTTCGTTCTCTTCATCTTCTTCATCTATATCGTCTTCGCTATCTTCATTCTCTTCGTTTTCACTCTCATCCTCAAAGCTCTTAAAAAGCTCTTTTACACGGCGTTCTCTATTGATGAGCGGCTCTTTATAGTCAAGTATGAAGTCAATCAAAAATGGCACAGAACAAAATGCGTCAATAATGATATCTTCGCCAAGCTCGATTCTTTTGCTGATCTCTACCTCTTCATCTTTTGTAAGAAGCGCGATCTGACCCATCTCTCTTAGATACATCCTCACTGGACTATCAGATCTTGACCACTCTAAAAGGTCGCTCTCGCCAGAAAGATCGAGATCCTCGTCGATATCTTGATCACTTTTTTGAGCATTTTCTTGGCGTTTTTTAGCATCGGCTAAATTTCTAAGCTTTGCAGCTTCAGCAGATGTGATGAGCTGGACTTTATTTGTTTTTGCTAGTTGTTCTATCTTTTTTACTATCGTAGCAGTCGGAGCTTTGTCTAATAATTTTACTAATTTTTCGTATGTCAAAAAGCCTTTTGCATTTTCAGCGAAAAGCTCTTCTATCTGAGAAAAAGAGTCTTTTGCGGCGCTCATAAATTTCCTTTCAAATCGTGTAATTGTGATTTAAGTATTGTTTAAAAGAAAGTGGATTATACCCAAATTTTTTAAAAAGTGCATCAAAACAGTGAAATTTTATCTATACAAAGCTACCGCAAAAGTCTAAAATTGCGGTAGCTATAAAATTATTAAAACGTCATTTCAAATGTTAGCTTGAAATTTCTACCAGGTGAGTAAAATCTAGCAAGGCCCCTGCCAGTTTCTTTATTTACCATATTATTTGTGCCAAAAGTCCTTATACTTCTTGCACTATCCCAGCTTGTGTATTTTTTATCTGTTATGTTATACACACCTGCTGTAAATGTGAAATTTTTCATCGGTCTGTAAAATGCTACAAAATCAAATAGACTGTATGTATTACTGACATATCTAACATACGTATTTTTTGCATCTGGATCGTCTTTGGCATAGATATTGTAAGTATCTTCTGGACGTTTTGCTTTTACGTGTGTCATATATAGATTTGCTCCAAATTTATTATTTTTGGTGTGATATCCGACGTTATAGACAAATTTTGCTGGCTGAATGGCATTCATTGGAGCGTCTAGCTTGCCGCTCTCATCTACTGACATTCTACCTTTTTGATATAGGTATTTATAGCCGACATTAAAGCCACTTAGTCCACTATAAACTTGCTCTAGGTCTAGATTTGCACTTAGCTCAACACCTCTTACGCGAGCCTTTGCTCTATTTACGTTTTGATATTTTTCTACTGGCATTCTACTACCGGCGTTACCGTATGTTAGCGTACCACGACCGATGTACTTTAGATCGATGAAATTTTTATAGTCAGTTTGAAAGAGATTTATCGTAAAAAAGCTAGGCGAGTTATGAAGAGTTACAGCAAATTCTTTTGTTTTTGCGATCTCAGGCTGAAGGGCTAAATTTGGAAATATCGTAAAATCAGGATGCTGAAAAGTAAAATAAATTTCATCAGATGTTGGAGCTCTAAAGCCATTTGCGTATTTTGCCTGAAGTCTTATGTGTTCAAATGGGTCAAAATTTGTCGCAAGTGAATACGAATGGTGTGTAAAATCTCTCTTTTGACTTGCTAGATATAGTGCATTTTCTTCAGCGTTTTTGGTTTTTATCCTTTTTGCTTCTTCTGGGCTAGTACCAGGTGGTATGGTAAAAGGTATAAAAACACCAGCAAAAAGATCAGTTGGTAACTTTGGTGTTTTGCCTGGTATGTAGCTTGGATTGTGTGTTATTTTGTCAAATCTATAGTTTAAATCAACGCTTAAAATTTCAGTCAAAGATATATCATCACCTAGATAAAATGCCTTTGTCTTCGTCTCAACAGGTATCAAAAAGCTAAATTTATCATCCTCATGTCTACAAAGCGTACTGTACTCATTTCCGCCGTGAGGCATACATTTGTCTGGTTGCCAGTTTTGAGATAAGCCTGTGCCTTTGTTTGCCATGCCAAAGAAATATTTCGCCCACCATGCCTTATTATACGCCTCATAGCCTTGCCTATTTACCATGCTTTTATCTGTTTGATTATAAAGCCCACCGTATTTTAAGGCGTGATCCATTTTAAATAGACTAAATTCCTTTGTTGCATCTAAATTTAGCTGTTTTGTATCTGTATTTAGATCCCTGTCTTTCCAGTTATTTTCAATGTATCCTGGAGCTCTTGGCAAAAGTAGTTCCTCAAATCTATTTTTTGGAGTAAGTTCTGCATATTTTCCATTGCCATCTGGCATATTTTGTGGAGTTAGATCGTAGGTTTCATATTTTTTAGTTGTTTTATTAAAAAGTGTTAAAGGTTTGGAACAATCATACTGGTTGCAATCAACAAGAAGTTTATCTACTCCACGATGTGTTCTTCCATAGAATGTTTCGTCTACTTCGTTTCCATGACTATCAAACACGATATCTTGAGGAAAAGTGAAGCCAGCTCCAGGCCAAGGCTCTTTTTCTACTTGTCTCATTTCTAAGTCACCACCATATTTATCTACCAGTTTACCTTCGTTATTTAACTTTAATCCTGATGGATTTAGCAGGCCCTGACAGTCGTTTTTATCGCAGTACTCATCAGTCCTTGCTTTTAGCTGGATCTTTTGTTTTGAGTAGGTTAGCTTCATGCTATCCCAAAGTGGATTTTCATCGTAGTTTTCGTATGTGTAAAAGATATTTTCGCGCTTATTTTTGTCATTTACGTGCCTTGTGTCGGTGCTATAGACTATGTCATTTGTATTACCACTTTGAAAAAGAGCAAATTTATACGACCAGTCAGTTCCCATTGTCTCTTTTGTGCTTCTGTCGATACCCACACTAAAGCGGTTTGTCTCATTAAAATTTACACCAAATTTAAATAGTCTACTGTCTGTTCTAATGGTGTAAGGATCTGGCTTTTCTCTCTCTTTGCCTAGTACGCTATCATCGTATGTTTTGTATCCCCAGTTTTTCATCTCATGACCATCTCTTTTTGTAGTGATAAAGAGTATGTCAAACCATTTTGCCCTCGCAGCCATCGTATGAGAAAATAGTTTTTCATCGTTGGCTGATGATTTTTGTGCTTTAAAGCCGTAAAACCAGTCTTTTTCTGTAAGATAGTCTCTGGCATCTTTTGTTTCAAACATTACAGAGCCACCAAGTGCACCTGAGCCGGTTTTTATACTATCTGCTCCTTTTGTGATATTAACTTGCTGGATGTTTTCTATCTCTACGCCATTTCTTGTATTGTTAAAATTTCCATATCCTTCAAAGAGATCCTTAAATCCCTGTGATGAAAGTGTTTCAGCTTGATTAAGTCCATCGATACTGATAGCTACGCGGTTTTCATCAACACCTCTTATAGCATATCCGCTAGAACCAAAGCGACCAGTCTCAACTACGCTGACACCAGTGTCATAGCGCACCATATCTCTAGTATCGCTTACTTGTTGTTTAGTAAGCTCACTTGCTGTCTTTTTTACTTCACTAATCTTTTTATTTTTTACATTTTCTTCTTCCGCCGTTACCTCTACTCCGCCAAGTTCAACTTCTTTTATATTCTCACTTTCTTGGGCCAACAAATTTAAGCCAGCACAAAGCAAAACAACTAGTGAAGTCTTTTTCATAATAATATGTATCCTTTTTTGTATTTTTATTGTTTTTAATAGTCATTATCTATATTGAAGTCGCGAATCTTAACATTAAATAAATAAATTATTTATTAAACTTTATGAAATATTTAATAATTAAAAAATTAAAATTTTGGAACAGCTATTGCTTTAGAATCATGACAATAATGAATTTTAGGAAATTGTATGCAAAATGGTTATTATCAAGCCACTGCTGGCATGGTAACGCAGTTTAACAGACTAAATGTCATCTCAAACAACCTTGCAAACGTAAATACGATCGGCTACAAGCGAAACGATGTGGTCATCGGTGACTTTGCAAGAATTTTTAAAGAGACACAAGATGAGCTCCCGCTTAAAAATCACACAAAAGATGGAGCTAAATTTTTAAATAGAACGCTTGATCGTGTACCTCAAGTGAGCGAAGAGTATACCGACTTTAGTGCTGGTGGTTTTAAGTACAGCTCAAACACGCTTGACTTTGCGATAAAAAGAGATGACGCATTTTTCTTAGTTGATACTCCAAATGGCGTAAAACTTAGTAAAAATGGCTCTTTTAGCCTTGATGGCGACGGCTACATCGTCACAAAAGAGGGTTACAAGGTGTTACCAAGTGGTTACGAGGCACAAAATCCAGGTCAAAGAGGTATCCAAGTACCACAAGGAGAGGTACTAACTGTTGATAAAAATGGAAATTTATACTCAAATAACAATCAATTTTCTAAATTTTTTATCGCCCAACCAAGGGAAATAAGAGACCTTAAAAAGGTCGGAGATAATCTCTTTGAGAGTAGAAATTTTGATGACATCACAGAGCTTGAAGAAGCTGATAGCGTGATGCAAGGATATGCCCAGATGTCAAACGTAAATCCAGTTTTAGAAATGGTGGGTCTAATAGAAACCCAGCGCTTAGTTGATATGTATCAAAAGGTTATGACAAGCCACATGAACGATCTTAACCAAGATGCTGTTCAAAAACTAGCCCTAAAAGCTTAATAAAAGGATAAAACTATGATGAGATCACTTTACACTGCGGCCACTGGTATGATAGCTCAGCAGACGCAGATAGACGTAACCTCACACAACATTGCAAATGTAAATACTTATGGATACAAGAAAAATAGGGCTGAATTTGCTGATCTTATGTATCAAGTCATGGAGTATGCAGGAACGGCTACAAGCCAGACTACCACAAGCCCAACAGGCATCGAAGTGGGTCTTGGTGTACGCCCAACAGCGATAAATAAAATTTTCTCTCAGGGCTATTTTAAAGAGACCAGCAACAACCTAGATATGGTAATAGCTGGCAATGGATTTTTTCAGATTCAGCTGCCTGATGGCACGACAGCCTATACTAGAAATGGCGCATTTAAGCTTGATGCAAACGGCACGATCGTAAATAGCGATGGCTATCAGCTCATCCCTCAGATCACAGTCCCTGCAAATGCGACGCAAATTTCTATCGGCACAGATGGCACTGTATCAGTACTCCAAGCAGGTGAGAGAGAGATGGCTCAGATAGGTCAGATCGAGCTAGCAAACTTTATAAACCCAGCTGGCCTTCACTCAATGGGCGATAACAACTATCTAGAAACAAGCGCTAGCGGTAATGTTGTAGTAGGCGTGGCAGGACTTGACGGACTTGGTACGATCAGACAAGGATTTGTCGAGATGAGTAACGTCCAGCTGGTCGAAGAGATGACCGATCTTATCACTGGTCAGCGCGCATACGAGGCAAACTCAAAGGCGATAACCACGAGTGACTCGATGCTTGAAATAGTAAATGGGCTTAAAAGGTAGGTAGTATGAACGCGACTCTAGCTATCGTTGGGCTTATACTACTTTCTTTTACGCTTGAGGTATTTTGCTTTTTAAATAAAACATCAAAAGGCAAGGACTCGATAAAATAGACTCATTAATTTGGGCGAAATTAAAATTTGGCACATCTCGTCTAAAATTTCTACTTTTAGGAGCAAGAATGAAAGTTACTGAGAAATTTTTAAGCTACTGCAAGCTTCTTCCAAATCTAGCTCGCAGGCTTTTTTATAGTAGTTTTTTGCTCTATTCTTATCTTTTGGTATACCAGCATCTCCGGTTTCGTAGATAAGTGCAAGAGTGTAGCAAGCAAATGCATTTTTTAGTTCGCAAGCTTTATTATAAAGCTTAAGCCCTTCTTCTTTTTCCTGCGCTAGAGCATCTTTTTGTAGATATATATTTCCTAAAAATAGACAGCTATGTGGATTGCCTAGCTCACAGGCCTTGTTTGCCATAGCTGCCATTTTATCGCGCTCATTTTTGTCAAGGTAGATATATATAAGATCGGTGCAGCTTTCTACGTTATTTAAAGCGCATTCATTTTCAAGCTTGGCGGTATCTAAATTTTTACTCCAAGAAAAAAGAATACAAAATAAAATTAGAATTACCTTTTTCATCTTTTGGTTCCATAAATTTTTATTATTTTATAAAATTAGCTCCATTTTTACTCTAAATTTTTCAAATTTTGCTAACATTTCGGCTTTTTATGAAGGTAAAAATTTGACATTTAACTACGTTTTTAAACTATCCACTCCTGTCTTTATGGGCTATTTTCCGCTTGGTGTCGCCTTTGGGATACTGGCTAAAAGCATGGGTGTTAGCGCCTTTATCGCCGTCGCTCTTAGCACGCTAGCTTACGGCGGCGCAGCGCAGTTTATGATGCTCTCGCTCTTTAGCGTTGGCACGAGCTACGTTGAGGTTTTTATCGTGAGCTATCTGGTAAATTTACGCCATACTTTTTATGGAATTTCACTTTTAAAAGAGTATAGCGGGATCAAATTTAGGCTTTTAAACATCGCTTTGCTAACGGATGAGACCTTTGCGATATTTAAAAATTTAGGGCTAAAAGATGCGAGTGATCGAAGCTTTGTCTTTACTTGGCTAAATATCCTTTCTTGGTCTTACTGGGCGGCTGGAACGCTTCTTGGTGCGATATTTGGCGATCTTATAAAAGCCGATACAAAGGGGCTTGAGTTTAGTTTGACAGCACTTTTTATAGTTATTGTGATTGAAATGTTTAAAAATGATAAAAACTATCGCGTGCTCTTTGCGGCGACATTTTTTGGTGTGCTTGGAGTGAGCCTATTTCCAGCTAAATTTGTGCTTGTTGGCTCAATGGCGCTTTGTTTTATATTTTTGCTTTTGTTCAAGGATAAAATTTGATAAGTGTAAGCTCAAGCGAGATGGTACTTTTTGTAGCGGTGCTTTTAAGTGCTCTAGCTACTTTTATAACGAGGGCAACGCCGTTTTATGTACTGAAAAACTATAAGCCAAACCCTTACTTAGACGCCATTGAGAAGCATATGGGTATGATGATAATGGTCGTTTTGGTCTGCTACGGCTTAAAAGATACGAAATTTAGCGAGTTTCCTTATGGCTTAAGCGAGATAGTAGCAGTTTTTACAGCTATTTTGATGCATTTAAAATTTAAAAATACCCTTCTTAGCATAGTTATTTCAACCGGAATTTATATGTTTTTGATAAGAATTTTTTAAATAAATATAAAATTTGGAAGTTAATAATTTTTTTAAATAAATGGCATTATAATGACTTTGCAAATTTTAATGCAAAGGAGCTAAAATGCGTTTAATCTTTAAGGCGGTGTTACTCATGATTTTAGGTGCTACTTTAGCGGTTGCTAAGCCAACCATCTACATCCTAGCTACTGGTGGAACGATAGCAGGAAGCGGCTCAGGATCGCTTGATTCGAGCTATACTTCTGGAACCGTTACGGTCGATAAACTAATCGCAGCCGTGCCAGATATAAACAAGATCGCTACCATAAAAGGTGAGCAAATTTCAAATATCGGTTCACAAGATATGAACAATGAAGTTTGGCTAAAGCTTGCAAATAGAATCAACGAGCTTCTAAACAGCGGCAAAGCTGATGGTATCGTCGTTACTCACGGCACAGATACTATGGAAGAGACGGCTTACTTTCTAAATTTAGTAGTTAAAAGCGACAAGCCAGTTGTCCTTGTAGGTGCGATGAGAAATAGCGGCTCACTAAGCGCAGACGGCCCACTAAATTTATTTAACGCTGTAAACGTTGCTATTAGCAAAGATAGCGTAGGAAAAGGCGTTGTAGTGACTATGAATGATGAAATTCACGCCGGTAGAGAGGTGACAAAGACCAACACAACAGGCGTTGATACATTTAAATCACCAAATAGCGGCAAAATCGGCACAGTCTTTTATGGCAACGTAAAATACTATATGAATCCGATCAGAAAACACACAGCAAAATCAGCATTTGACCTAGAGGGCGTAAAAGAACTTCCAAGAGTTGATATCATCTACTCTCATGCAAATGATAACCCTGACTTTGTAAAAATAGCTGTTAAAAACGGCGCAAAAGGTATAATTAGCGCTGGTCTTGGCAACGGCAACCCTTACTTTAGCGTGCTAGAGGCTCTTGGCGAGGCTTCAAAAGCTGGCATAGTGGTAGTTCGCGACTCACGTGTAGGAAGCGGCGAAACAACTATGAACGGCGAGGTAGACGACGCAAAATACGGCTTTTTAACAAGCGATAATCTAAACGCTCAAAAAGCCAGAGTGCTTTTAATGCTTGCGCTTACAAAAACAAGCGACAAAGCCAAAATTCAAGAGTATTTTTTGACTCACTAAAAAAGAGGCGGCTTGGTCCGCCTTTTAAATTTAAGCTATAAATTTGATCGCTGGATCAGATCTATAGCTTAAATTTTTATATTTGTTAGCTAAATTTCAAGGCTTTTTATGGACTTCTTACTCTTTTTCGCCACGCTTGCTCCTATCTCGCTAATGCCAGGCATCAACATGACCTATGCGATGAGTATCGGTATGAGCTTTGGCTATAAGCACTCGCTTATTATGATGACCGGACAGCTTCTTTCGCTTGCTTTCGTGGCATTTTGCTGTATGCTTGGCGTGGGCGCGGTGCTTCATCATTTTGCACCCGCATTTAAGGCGCTAAACATCATCGCAGGGCTTTATATGCTCTATCTTGGCGCGATGCTTCTTTTTGGCAAGGGCGAGCTTCTTAAATTTACCAAGCAAAAAGCAGATGTTTATAAACGGCCTCATCGTTTGCTTCACAAATCCAAAGGCATGGATATTTTTCTCGGCTTTACTGCCTACATTTTTGGATAAAGACGATCCCTTTAGTCTAACTCGTATGTGCGCGATCGCGGCAACGCTCGTTTTCATCGAGTTTTGCTCGCTAAATATCTACGCACTCGGCGGAGCTATGCTAAAGAAATTTTTACAAACGCACCTAAGGCTACTTGAAATTTGCACCGCCATTATCGTCTGCACGATCGGAGTACTTTTACTTTTTAGATAAATTTAGCTTCTTTTTATATAGCTTGGCTAAAATTTGCTCGGTTTGCGCTACATTTTTGGCAAAAGGAGAAAAAGATGAAAAAATTTCTATTTATACTTACAAATCAACCATACAACGGTACCGACAATGCTTACAACGCATTAAGGCTAGCTAAAACGCTAAAAGAAAAAGGCGAAGAGGTTAGAATTTTTCTAATGAACGACGCGGTCGATCTTGCGCGAAATAGCACCAAAAAGCCGGAAAACTACGACGTAGATCTAGTAGCGATGTTAAAAGAGCTTTACGCTAGCGGCGCTATGTTAAAGGTTTGCGGTAGCTGCCAAACGAGGTGCGGTTTGCATGCTGGAGAGCCTTATTTCGAGGCTGAGGTGAAAGGCAGCATGGATATCTTGTCCGAGTGGGTTAGGCAGTGCGATCAAGCGATGACGTTTTAGAGTAGGCGAAAGAGAATTTATGAGCGTAACATTTAAGGTAAAAAATAAAAAGAAGCTTTTGGGCAGATATGAAAAGGCGCTAAGCGAGCGTGAAATTTCAGAGTTTATAGATGGATTTTGCTTTTTTAATAGCCAAAACGACGAGCCGAGCGAGCTTTCGCTAAACGAAAACGTGATGATTGCTGGCGTATGGCAAAAGAGCGCTCGTGGCTTTGAGCTAAGCTATGAAGACGGTAAATATATCGTTCGAGTCTGTACTCCAAGCGGCGTTGGCGACTGGCAGACGGCGATTTTGTTTCTTTCTAAAATTTCAGCCAAAACCGGCTCGAAAATAGAGCGCGACAATGAAGAAATTTACGATAGCGAGCAAATTTTAAAATTTGATTATGAAGCCGACATAATGTGGGGACTCGAAGCTCTAAAGGAGGCAAAAGAGAAAAATCAAACGCTTTATATCTCTGGCCTGGAGCGCGACGTGGCGTTTGACGCGGTTATGATAGATGAAATTTTTGCAAGTGCTAGCCCTGCGGCTAAATTTGATGAGATGATGAGACATGTGCAGTATCTTGACGCTTATAGTGCAAGAGAGAATTTATACGAAGATAAAGACGGAAATGAAATTTTTGGCGCGTATACGCTTAGTGAAAATTTACCGACTATCTTGCCTTACGCTCCCTCTCCTTCGTGGCAAGCGCAAGAAGTTCTAGGAGAGAGAAAGGTCTCGCGCTGGATACTTACGCTAGTAGTCGGCGTAGACGATAAGGACGCGCACGTGCTCGGCGAATGCGAATATGGCGCTTTTATGGTAAATCTGCCAAAAGAAAAATATCGCTTCATAGACGCCGCAAATATACTGGTTGAGCCGCTTAGCGAAGAAGAGATGAGAGAAATTTTTAAAAAGGTAAATGAGGCTTAGGCTTAAGTTAATAAACTGCCGAAATGAAAATTCGCCTCAGGCTTGCTTAAAAATTTAAGTCGGTTTTAAGTGTGGATTTAAACTAGTAAAAGCTAGGATTTTACCGGTATTGCCGCTTTTGGGGCTAAATTAGGCGAAATTCAATCTAAAATAATTTATGATTGCTTGGTTTAAAAAAGGATAAAAGTGAAAATTTTAAAAGCTATTTTCGCGGCAGCATCGGCGGTTTGCTATCTAAACTCGGCCGTTTTACCCGAAAGCGACTGGAGCAAAAGAGAGCTAAAAGGCGAGGTTAAGAGCATGACGGCTACGGAGTACGAATACTCAATGGATGGCTCCGGCACGCTAGAAAATACGCGCGTGAAGCGAACGGAATTTAACGAAAACGGCTATATAGTGCAAGAAACCGAGCATATAAACGGTGCGCCGAACAGCTCGGTTTTGTTTGAGTACGGCAAAGACGGGTTAGTGCGCAAAAAATATCAAGATAGCGCCGTTTATCTCTACGAATACGAATTTGACGGCGAAAATTTAGTCGCGACGGCCAAAGAGCAGCATGTGGAGGATAGATTTTACCCCCGCACGGAGAAAATTACCTACGGCAAGGACGGCAAAATGATCGCTCGGGCGGCGTATTCCGGCGGGACGCTAGTGACGGACGATAGCTACGTCTACGACGAAAAGGGCGTTTTAACGCGGATAGAAAATAATATGGAGCCGCGTCACGGCATAGAGATAAGCTTCGAGCGCAAACCAAACGGCGAATACGAAAAAATCACGCAAGCCCCAAACTCAAAATGGGTTTATTACTACGCCGCAAACGGCGACGAGATGGAGTATACGTCGGTAAATTACTTCGGCTCTGAGGCAAAAATCTGGCAAATCTTGCAGTTTAAAGACATAATGAGGGACGAGCGGGGAAATTTGACGCGTAAAACCTAGGTCAAATTTAAGCCCGCGGACAAATACTACGAAAACGGCGACATAACGGAAATCGGCCTATATAAAAAGCTTGAAATCAGCTACGAATACTACTAAAGTGAATTTTTGAGCTAAGGCTATTTTTCCGAAAAAATTTCGCCGTTTATTATAGATTTAATCGTTAAAAACCCGACTACCAAAATCGAAGCGACTAGAGCCGCAAAAGCGCCGATGCCTAAAACTAAATAAAAATCGCTTTGCGTAATTTCGTAAGCTTTTAAAAACGCTATGGAGCTAGCGGCCGTCGGGAAGGTAAAAGCCCACCATGATAGGGCGAATTTGAGTTTAATAAATCTTTTATACGAAAAAAGTATAAGCGCCGCGAAAAATACGTTGATATTAAGCAGTATCGCCGCAAAAGCGTCGAATCGCTCGGTTAGTTTTACGTATCCCAAAAACGCCATAGCCGGCGGCGCTAGCGTAATGACTAGCGTCGGGACGAATTTATCGGCTAACTTATCGAAAAAGACTAATCTGTAAAATATAACGGCAAATAAAATAATCCAGAAAAATAGCCCCAAACTAAAATAATACCAGATCGCTTGAGATTTTTCGGCTATTATCGGGATTAGCAAGTTGCCCACTACGGGGATAAACCATGCCGGATTTAGCGTCGCGATATCGAATTTTTCGTCGATCCAAAAAGAAATTACGTAAAGCGTAAAAATCGTTTGCAAGCCTAAAGTCGCGTAAAAAAGCGAGTAGTATAGTCGCGGCGCGTCTTTGTAGGCTAGAGCTAAAAGAAAAAGCGAGATGATAAATCCGCCGAAAAAATTTATCTTTATAGGGTGCGAAAATTCGGCCTTTATCTCTTCTTTAAATTTTAAAAACTTAAAGAAGTAAAACGCCGAAAGTAGGCAAAATACCGTGCAGTCTAGCGCTCTAAGCGCCGAGAATATCTCGCCGGGTAAATCAAATATCTCGCTTAGTTTCTTATAGGCCGCGCAAAGCCCTCCAAGCCCCATAGTGCCGGCAAAAAGCATAATCGGCAGCGATTTTATTTTGCTTTGCGAGTCGTTTTTCTTAACATCGTGCATTGTTTTTCTTTTCGTATTAAATTTTTATGCAATATTACCTATAATAAGGTTAAATTTTTGTAACGAAGTCACGAAAGGGCAAAATGCTAAGCAAAGAGTTAAAAGAAATTTTGCGCGAGAGGTTTACGAATAATTTCGATCTAGCAAGCGAGGATCTAAATGCGATCTTTGCTAACGCGTATCTAAAAACCGTAAAAAAGGGCGATATATTTTACTCCGGAAACGATTGCTTCGGATTTATCCTTATACTAAAAGGCGTTTTAAGGGCGTTCGTATCGTCTAGCGCAAAGGAAATAACGATATTTAGACTAACTAAAGACGAGAGTTGCGTGCTGTGCGATACGTGTTCTATAAATTCGCTAGAAAATAAAGTAAGCGTCGAAATCGAGCAAGATAGCGAGATCATCGTTATTCCGGCGCGAATTTACAAACCTCTTAAAGAAAAATATCCGAGCATTTTAAATTTTACCCTAAAAATCGTAGCCGATCGGTTTGCCAGAACCATAAACGTTATGGAGCAGGCTTTGTTTTCGCCGCTTTCGGCGCGGATTATGAATTTTTTATCCCAAAGCATCGAAAATCTAAACGAAAATTTTATAAAAATAACTCACGAAGAGCTGGCGAATCATCTAGGAAGCGCTAGAGAGGCGGTATCTAGGGTGCTAAAAGAGCTTGAGAGAAGCGGGCAAATAACGCAAAGCCGCGGCGAAATAAGGCTAGTTTCTTAAAATTCTCGTTTTAAGGTAACTTTGTTACGGAGAGAGCGGCCTTTTTTAGGTAGCATTTCATAAACTCGTTTAAAAGGAGAATTTATGAAAGGACTGCAAAGAAGAGACGCTTTAAAGCTAATGGGGGTCGCGGGACTAGCCGCGAGTATGAGCGGTTGCTCGGCAACGGGCGGCGAAAACGACGATATAAATTCTAAAATCGTCATAATGGGCGCGGGACTTAGCGGTATCGCGTTGGCGGCTAAACTTAGAAGAGATATGCCTAACGCCAAGGTAATTCTTGTGGATAAAGACGAGAAATTTTACTACCAGCCGGGCTTTACGCTAATCGCCGTCGGAATTTACGAAGCTAGCGACGTCGTTTATGAAAAAGCGGATTATATCCCGCAAGGAGCCGAGTGGATACGCAAAAACGTATCGGAGATAAAGCCCGAAGCCAATCTACTCGTCCTAGACGATGGGAGCGAGCTGGGATATGATTATCTAATCGTAGCAAGCGGTGTGGAATACGACTTTGAAGCCGTTAAGGGGCTGAGCTTAGAGGATATTAACGATACGAGCGGCAACATATCCTCCGTCTACACTCTACAAGGCGCCGTAAAGAGCAACGAGTTGATGAAAAAATTCTCTCAAAACGGCGGCGCGGCGGTATTTTGCGATCAAAAAACCCCGATGAAATGCAGCGGCGCTAATAAAAAAGTAACATGCATGAGCGAAGATAGGCTGAGGTTGGCCGGTAACCGCGATAAAGGCAGCGTTAATCTTTACGTCGGAGGCGGCAAGCTTTTCGGCGATCCGACTTATGCCGCGGCGATGACTCAAATAATGATAAAAAGAAAGATAAAATTTAATCTTCGCCACCAAATCGTAGCCGTCGATAAAAGCTCAAATACAGCTACTTTCGAGTTTTGGACGGCGTATAGGCAAAACGGCGAAGATAAAATCGCGTCTGAGCTAATCGACGTAAAATACGACTGGCTTCACTTGCCACCTAAGCAAAAAGGAAGCGAAATTTTAGCTCGCGCCGGCCTAGCCAAAGAGGGCGACAAGCTAAATTTTCTAGCCGTCGACAAATACAGTCTGCAAAGTACAAAATTTAAAAATATATTCGGTATCGGCGATATTTGTGGATTTGCGTCCGGCAAAACGGGGGCTAGTGTTAGGAAAATGTATCCGATCTTGGCTAAAAATTTAGCCGATACGATAAAAGGACGAGAACCTAGCGAGAAATTTACCGGATATACGGCTTGCCCTTTTATTACCAAATACGGCAAGGCCATAATGGTAGAGTTCGACTGGGAGGGAACGGCTCCGACGTTAGAGTGCTTCGGCGCTACCAGAGAGAGCTACATGAGTTGGCTGGTTAAAATTTACGGATTTAAACCTATGGTTATGAACGGAATGCTAAAAGCTTTAGCTTAAAGGAGATAAAAATGAGCGTTTTAGATAAAACTATACGTTTGATTATAGCGGCGACTTGGTTTTTTATTTTCGGATTTATTTGCGACTGCTGGTTGTGGACGGTCGGACTAATTCCACTTTTAACGGGATATTACGGTTACTGCCCGCTTTATAAAATTTTTAAAAAAAGGTAAAAATATGGTAAGCGTAAAAAGTAGAATTATTAGGGTCGTACTGGGGCTAATTTTTACGGTAGCGGTTTGGTATTTTTACGAGAGCTACTGGGCGTTAATCGGGTTAATCCCGATTATCGTCGGCGTTACGGGTTTTTGCCCGGCGTGTAAATTCTTGGGCAGGTGTTCTTTAAATTTAAAAAAATAAAAGGGGCGTTTAACGCCCTTTGCCTTGCCCTTTAGCCGTTTGGGCCGCAAATTTTATTCGCCGTTTGATGAATTATTTAGCTACTTTTGGCTAAAATCTCGAAAATTTAAAAAAGGCGAAACGATGAATAAAGTTTGGAAATTCGGCAACAATATCGATACCGATATAATTATCGCCGCCAGATACTTAAATACTTCCGACGAAAATATCCTAGCAAAACATATAATGGAGGACGCCGATCCTAATTTTAGCGCCAAGATAGATAAGGGCGACATTATCGTAGCGGGCGAAAATTTCGGCTGCGGTAGCTCTCGCGAGCACGCTCCTATCGCACTTAAAGCTGCTGGCATTGGTGCGGTGATAGCTAAAAGCTATGCGAGAATTTTTTATAGAAATAGCTTTAATACGGGACTTTTGATACTGGAAATCAAAGAAACGGACGAGATAAACGAGGGCGACGAACTAAAAATAGACGTAGATAACGGCGCGATCGTAAATCTAACCAGCGGCAAAGAGTATAAATTTAGCCCTATACCGCCGTTTATGCAAGAGCTTCTAAACGCCGGCGGACTTATAGAATACGCAAAAGTAAAGTTGGATTAAATAATGAGAGAATATAAAATTTGTGTTATAAAAGGCGATGGTATCGGTCCTGAGATCATAGATGAGGCGATAAAAATTTTAGATGTCGTTAGCGCTGAGTTTGGGATAAAATTTGAGTACGACTACAAGCTTATGGGTGGTGCAGCTTATGATGTATTTGGTGTGCCTTTGCCAGATGAGACGCTTAACTCTGCTCTAAACTCTGATGCTGTGCTTTTTGGGGCGATCGGTGGCGAGAAGTGGGATAATTTGCCAAGACATCTAAGGCCAGAGAGTGGGCTTTTAAAGATTAGAAAAGAGCTTGAAGCTTATGCAAATTTACGCCCAGCCATCGTTTTTGATGAGCTAGTGGATGCTAGCACGCTAAAGCCAGAGGTTTTAAGAGGAGTCGATTTTGTCGTGGTTCGTGAGCTAACAGGCGGACTTTATTTTGGGCAGCCACGTGAAAAAGGCGAAGATAGAGCGTTTAATACGATGGTTTATTCTAAATTTGAGATCGAGCGTATAGCAAAGATCGCTTTTGAAACAGCAATGCTTCGCAAGAAAAAGGTATGTATGGTCGATAAGGCAAATGTGCTTGAGACAAGCCAGCTTTGGCGTGAGGTGACTAGCGAAGTGGCTAAAAATTACCCTGAAGTAGAGCTTAGCTTTATGTATGTCGATAACGCAGCGATGCAGCTAGTAAGAGCCCCAGCAAATTTTGATGTCATACTTACTGAAAATTTATTCGGCGACATCTTAAGCGATGAGGCGAGTATGGTCTGTGGCTCGATAGGACTTTTGCCAAGTGCTAGTATGGGCGGTAAAGTGGGAATTTATGAACCAATTCACGGCTCAGCTCCAGACATCGCAGGGCAGGGTATAGCAAATCCAATTGCAACAATTTTAAGTGCAGCGATGATGCTAAGATACGCATTTAGTGAAAATGAAGCCGCAGATGCGATAGAAAATGCTGTGAAAGAGGCGCTTGCAAAAGGTTACAGAACAAAAGATATCGCCGCTTTTAATGCAGTTGAAATTTGCTCAACTAGCGAGATAGGCGATGTTATCGCAGGATTTATCAAAAAATGAAAAACACAATCACTGAAGCACTGATCTACGAAGCTCAGGGGCTAAAAGATGATGCACTTGAAATTTATAAAAATATCTTAAAGCAAGATCCATCAAACAAAGATGCCCTTAGCGCGATAAACCGTCTGAGCGGACTTCGCAAAGAGCGAGCGATAAAAAACGAGCAGATGAAAGAGTTTTTTATAGCGATGAAAAGTGATGAAGAGATAAATGAATTTAAAAGGTGGTTGATAAGATTATGAAGCTTGATGATATCGCTAGAATGGCAATCAGTGAGGTTAGCGCTGAGCTTGAGAAAATAGAAGCATTGCAAAGTAAAAAGCAAGAAGAGCTCGAGCGTGAGAATCTAAAAAAAGAGCTTTTGGCCATAGAGAATAATGAAAATGCGCTAAATAACGAGCTAAAAGTTGAGGCAAATTTACAAAATGAGCAAGCATTTGAGGTAAAAGAGGAGCCAGTAAGTCCAATAAAAAATAGAGAGGTGAGCGAAGAGAAAATTTTCTTAGCAAACCTTGCTGAACGCATAGAAGTGCTTTTTGAAGGGCTTAAACAAACTAGTGAACAAAATCTTGCTTCAAGGCTTGAACTAACGACAAAATTTTTAGAATTTACCCTTGCAAATATCGAAAATAGACTCCAAAATCTCTCAAAATAAGCCATTAGACGGCTCAAAAAATGAGATAAAAATCAAAAATAAAATTTATAAAAATAGCGAGCTAGACTTTTTTAGATCGCTATTTGCCCCATTTACTTCACGTGTCTATCTAGTTGGTGGCTGCGTGAGAGATGCATTTTTGGGGCGAGAAATTTATGATTATGACATCGAGGTTTATGATATTGAGCCTACTAAATTTAATGAGCTAATGGCTAGCATAGGTGCTAGCGGAGTTGGCAAAAGCTACTTCATCTATAAATACAAAAACTACGACATTGGGCTTCCAAGAAGCGAGAGCAAAACTGGAAATTCACACAAAGACTTTGCAGTAAGCTATATTAACGATCCCAAAATGGCGAGCCTTAGGCGAGATTTTACGATAAATGCCATGATGATGAATATCTTTAATGGAGAAATTTTAGACTTTCATGGCGGCAAAAAGGACCTTGAAAGCAAAACACTAAGACACATCGATAGTGAGAAATTTAAAGAAGATCCGCTAAGGGTGCTACGTGGCGTGCAGTTTAGCGCGAGGCTTGATTTTAGCATAGCTGATGAGACGCTAGCTCTTATGAAAAGCCTTAGTTTGGAGCATCTAAGCAGAGATAGGATAAATACTGAGCTTATTAAATTTTTTCGCGCAAAGCATCTAGAAAAAGGAGCTTACTATCTCTTTGAGCTTGGACTTTTTAAAGAAATTTTTGGTATGCAAATTTCTATGGACGATGGGTTTTTAAGCGATCTTAAGAGTGCTAGAGAATTTGTGGATGATGAGAGGCTATTTTTGTATCTTTTGTTTGGCAAATTTGAGCTTGACGCAAAGGAAATTTTAGAGAAAATATGTCTACCAAAGAGCTATTTTTCTATCTTAAAGCAGCCTTATTTTAAGGACATGCCAAGCGATAAAGAGCTAATGCAAATAGCTCTAAATATGCCTATAAAATCATGGTTTGGAGCTTATAATAAAGAGCGGATAGAGCGTGCCAAGAAGCTTGGAATTTATGAGATGAAATTTGACGCGAAAGTTGATGTGGCAGAAATTTTATCAGCTGGTTTTAAAAACGAAGAGATCGCAAAAGAGATAAAACGTAGGCAAGAGTTTGAAATTTCAAAATATCTAAGCGAGCATAAGCCTAGAAAAGAGTAGTCTTTAAAACTCTTAAAAGCCCATTTTGGCTAAAATAGGCTAGTTTATAACACTTTTTAAGGCAAAGAAAGCTTATGTTTAACATAGTCTTAGTTCATCCTCAGATACCGCAAAATACTGGAGCTATCGGTAGAATGTGCGTTAATGCAAATTTAAAGCTACATATCGTTAAACCCACCGTGTTTGATCTGAGTGAAAAGGCTGTTAGACGAGCAGGGCTTGACTACTGGAAAATTTTAAATCCAAAAATTTGGGATAGTTTGGAAGAATTTTTAGAAGCAAACTTAAGCCACAAGGATAGATTTTTCTTCGCTACCACAAAGACAAATAGGCTTTACTATGAGGCTAGGTTTAAACCAGGAGATTTTATATTTTTTGGTGGTGAGAGTACTGGGCTGCCAAGAGAATTTATGGATATAAATTTTAAAAACGCCATAACCATACCAATGGGGAAAGAGGGCAGGAGCTTAAATTTAGCTATGAGTGCTGGCATTATCGCTTATGAGGCGATCAGGCAAAATATCACTGAATTTGACTTTAGGAGTGAGATTTGAGAGTAGTTTTTGCTTTGTTTTTTACCATTTTGGTGGCATTTGCGAGTGAAATTAGCATCGCAACTTATAATGTGCAAAATTTATTTGATTGCAAAGATGATGGTAGCGAGTATCTTGATTTTAAAGTAGGCGTATCAAAGTGGGACTGCGAGGCGGCTGATTCAAAACTACAAAGAACAAGACAAGTCATAAATGCACTAAATACAGACATTATCGCACTTCAAGAGATCGAAAATGAGCAGGTTTTAAAAGCTCTGGTAAGTGATAGCGAGTATAAATTCGTTAGTTTTACAAAGGAGAAAAATTCGCCTGTTGGGCTCGGGCTTATTTCAAAGTTGCAGCCAAGTAGCAGTGAAATTTTTAAAGTTCCAAACGTAAAGACGAGAAATATTCTAAAGGTTGTTTTTGAGGTAGAAGGTAAGAAATTTAGCATATTTGTAAATCACTTTCCAACTTATAAAAATGGCATAAATATGCAAAAAAAGGCTGAAAAAACGTTAAGAACGGCTCTGGGTAAAGAGAAAAATGCAATAATTTTGGGTGATTTTAACTCGCCCTTTGGACAAAAATCCATCCTAAATGGCATCATTGCAACGAGAAATTTTTATGATCTTTATAAAGAGCTTGAGCCAAAAGATAGATATTCTCACGCAGTACATGGCAAAAAAAGAGCGATCGATCATGTTTTACTTTCGCCTAGTTTTATGGAAAATGGCGATCTAAGCTATGTTGGTGGTAGTTTTGAAGTCTTTAAACCAAGCTTTGCAGTCGATGAAAAAGGCTTTGCAAAGAGCGACCTTTACTCAGATCACTTTGCGTTAAAGTTTAAAATTTCAACTGATCCAAGCCCAGCAAAAAAGAGCTTTGTAAGTAAAATTTTTAAAAAAGATGAAAACAAAGCTAACAAAAAAACAAGTGAGCAAAACTATAAGACGGCTGATGTGGATACGCTTTTTGATCACCCAGAGGCAGTGCCAGCAGTGATTGAAAAAGCGGTTGTTATCTTAAAAGATAAGCATGGCTTTATCTTCTCGAAAAATCACCGTGGAATTTATGTTTATGATCCTAAAAATAGCGTTATTGTAGGCGAAGAGCTAGATATTTTAGTAAGGCGAATGAAAATTTATAAAGATGCGCTTGAAGTCAGCTCTTATGAGATCATAAATGAGCATGGCACAAAAGATATTAGCGAAAATTTACTAGATGTATCGCAACTAAGTGAAGCTAGAAGTGGCGATGTCTTTGCTAAAATTTCGGGCAGACTAGAGAGGGGCTATCTGCATACACCATACGGTAAGATCAGGGTTTATAGCAAGAAAAAGCTAAAAGATGGCGAGTATAATTTTGAAAATGCGAGAGTTAAAATTTATAAGAGAGAAAACCAAATCGTTGTGGAGTAGAGAGTGCAAATTTTAGATATTTTTATGATTACGGCATTTGTTTTATTTCTTATTTTTATGATAAGAGGCGTCATTTTGCAGTCACAAGAGAAGGAGAGAGCAAGAAAAATGGTAAGAGAAAAAAGAGAAAATTTTAATAAAAAGAGTGAAATATGAAAGAGTTATTATTAGAAATTGGAGTTGAGGAGCTTCCAGCGATACCCTTTTTAAGGGAGCTGCCAAATATCAATGCTAAATGGCAGGCTGTGCTTGAAAAATATAATCTTGTAAGTCCTTTTAAATTTTATTATACGCCGCGTCGTTTGGTCTTTTTTCATGAGAAATTTCCACAATCTCAGCCTGACAGCGTGGCTAGCTTTATCGGTGCACCAAAGCAAGTTGCGCTAAAAGACGGAGTCTTTACGAAAGCTGCGCTTAGCTTTACAAATAAATGCGGTATAGACGAGAGTGAGCTTAAATTTAAAGAGATAGACGGCAAAGAGGTGCTCTACTACGAAAAAGAGGTAAAAGGCGAGCCGGTTGCTAGGATAATGGGCGACATGGTTGAAGAGTTTTTAAAGAGTCTTAACTTTGGCAAGTCTATGCGCTGGGGCAACGGCGAGTTTGAGTTTATTCGCCCGATAAGATCGTTTTTGTGTTTACTTGGCGATGAGGTTATAAAATTTAATAAATTTGGCGTAGAGAGCAGTGATTCAACCTATCCGCACAGAAGTATTAGCTATGACAAGATAAAAATTTCAAACATAAAAGAGTATTTTGAAGGCTCAAAGAGCCGTGGTGTCGTGCTTGAGGCAGATGAGAGAGAAAAAATAATTCTTGATGAGTTTGAAAAAATTAGCCAAAAAAGTGGGCTAAAGATCGAGATCGATAAAGACTTGTTAGCTGAAGTCGTGGCGATCACCGAGTATCCGACAGCACTTCTTGGCTCGTTTGAAGAGGAATTTTTGGAGGTACCAAGCGAGGTTATCATCACTTCAATGAAGGAAAATCAGCGCTACTTCCCAGTCTTTAAAGATGGCAAGCTCGCAAATGGCTTTGTAGTTGTTAGCAACGCCATAACGCAGGAGCATTCGCTAATCATCAAAGGTAACGAAAAGGTGCTAAGAGCAAGGCTAAGTGATGCAATGTTCTTTTGGCAAAGCGACCTAGCGCACGAATTTGGCCCAGAAAAACTAAAAAATATAACCTATCTAAAAGAGCTTGGAAGTATCTATGAAAAAGAGCTTAGAGAGTTAAAAGTGGCTAAAAAACTTGCTAGCAACTACGATGAGCTACTTAAAAAAGAGGTTGGCGAGTACGCGGCTAAGCTAGAGCGAGCTGTGATGCTAAGCAAGGCCGATCTTACAACGCAGATGGTTTATGAGTTTACCGAGCTTCAAGGCATCATGGGTGCTTACTACGCAAAGGCAAAAAATGAGGATGAAAACGTCGTTTTAGCTATAAAAGAGCAGTATTTGCCAGATGGTGAGGAGGCGCAGTGCCCAAGCAAGGTATTTAGCTCGGTTGTGGCGCTTTCAAATAAGCTTGATACACTAATGGGACTTTTTAGTATCGGTAAAATTCCAAGTGGCACCAAAGACCCATACGCTCTAAGGCGTGCGGCAAATGGCGTGATAAAGATCGTTTTGGCGCATAATTTGAAATTTAACGTAAAAGAAATTTTAGAAGATATCGCAAAAGACTACAAGAAATTTGACATTGAAGTGCTTATAAATTTCATCCTTGATAGGCTTTACACTTTCTTTGACGCAAATGCTTCTATCGTAAAAGCGTGCATAAAAAGCGGCGAAAAGGATATCTTGGAGCTAACAAAGATGATAGAAACACTTGCTAAAATTTCTAGCGAGCCAAGCTTTAGAGAGAATTTCTCTACATTTAAGCGCCTTGCAAACATTATAAAAGATGATAAATTTAGCAAGGTTGATGAGAGTCTCTTTGAGATAGATGCTGAAAAAACCCTAGATGATGCATTTAAAGCGGTCGATAAGCGCCTAGCGTATGAGCCAAGACTAAAAGCGCTATTTGCTCTAAAACCGCAGATCGATGAGTTTTTTGATAAAGTTATGATAAACGTTGAAAACGAGAAGGTACGAAACAACCGCGTCGCAATAATCGGTCAAATTTATAGCGAGATACTAAAAGTAGCTGATATAAAAGAGATCAGCTTTTAAATTTGTGCCAGCTTTAGGCTTTGCCTAGGCTGGCTTTAAATTTACTACCTAAAAATATCAAATTCTGGCTCATAAGTCTTAGTTTTTATTCCAAAATATCCAAGAACTGAGCTAAATATAAAATCATGCGAAAAGCTTTCGTTTCTTTTACTTTTTAGTCTTTTCAAAAGCTCACTATCGCTTGAAAAGATGATGGCTGGGATGTGTTTTTGTTCATCTGGAGCGATAGAGTAAGGTAGACCATGCAAATATATGCCATTTTCACCTAGGCTCTCTCCGTGATCTGAGAAAAAGAACATGGCTACTTCAAATTTATCTTTTCTTGCTTCAAGGGCATTTATCAGCTCGCTTTGTAGATAGTCCTCGTATAAAATAGTGTTATCATAGGTGTTTGCTATCTCATCTGGCGTGCATTTATTTAGCTCGACAGTATCACAAGTTGGGGTAAATTCTTTAAATTTGCTTGGGTAGCCTTTGTAGTAGATAGGGCCGTGCGAGCCTTGCAGATGTAGCACGATAAAGGTGGTGGAATTTACATCTTTGATGACCTTTTTGGCCTCATCAAATATCACTTCATCAAAGCCTTCTGCTCTATGATCTGAAGTATGGTTTTGATCAAGATTGTCGCAAACGCCCTTGCAGCCGCCGCTATTGTTGCCAAAAAAGTATGTTTTTATTCCAAGTTTGTTGATGATATCAACTAAATTTTCACGAGCTTTTGCTTCGCGGTTGCTAAAATTTTCTCGCTTTAAGTCTGAAAATAAGCAAGGCACGCTAGTCTCCGTGGCTGTTCCACATGAGTAGAAATTTGTAAAACTTACCACACCTTTTTGTTTAGTAAATTTATTCGTATCATTTTTGGCGTAGCCATTTAGTGAGTAGTTTCTGCTTCTTTGCGTCTCGCCAACTATCAAAACTAAAATTTTCTTTTTATCATCAGCTAGTACCGCATCATCTGCTACATAGGTAAAAGGTAGTGGTTTTTGTATGATCGATTTTACTAGTTTTATAGCTGAGTAGATGGGATAGTATGGGAGCAATGCGGTTCTTAAATTCGAGTGTTCTCTAAAAAATGGTATAAAAATTTTAGACGTTAATGAAAATATAATAGCTGTCACAACTATAGAAAATGAGATAATTTTTGCTCTTAATTTAAGCTCATTTTTGAAACTACCATAGTTAATCTTTACAAATGCTACATATACGCAAGGTAAGATGGTTGTAATAATTATCCAAAAAACTAAACCTGTGCTAAAGTAACTAAAGGCTTCTTTGGTATCGGTGTGTAGGACGTTTAATAACATATTTTTATCTATAATAACACCATATGCTTGCATAAAGTAAGCAGATATGCCACTTGCTAAAATCAAAATAATTGTAACTGGCTTTAGTAAAAAAGGTACAAATAAAATACAAAAAATACTAGCGAAAACTAAGATAAAGACAATTGCAAATATAAGAAAAAAGAATATAGAAAAAGAGAATTGATTATTTTGTAGAAAGCCTGAAAGAACGCCTTCGTATAAAAATATATAATTTATAAAAAATATGTAAGCAGTAAATAAAATCAGAAACTTTAAAAAACTGATACTTTTAAATTTATTAATATTTAGCATCTTTCTAACCTTTGTAAAAAGCCATAATAATAGTACTCAAATGTAAATGGCTAGAAATTTCAAATAAAAAATAAGATTATTTTTTCTTGCCTTTGGAGTTTTTTGCTTCAGTTTTTTTGACTTTTGCATTCTCTTTTATGTTAAGTTTTTCTTTAACTTTTTGCATATCGTTAAAGCCGATGCCTTGAACTTTCTCAAGTTCATCGATGCTTTTAAATTTATGGGCTTTTCTGTATTTTATAATGTTTAACGCCTGGCCTTTACTTAGCCCAAGTTCCATCAACTCATTTTTGCTGGCTGTATTTAGATTAGCGCCATATGCAATACTTGCGACTACTAAACAAAGTAAAATTTTAATCCTCATCTTATCTTCCTAAAATAATAATCCATCATTTTCTTGATCTTGTATGATGTCATTTGCCGGTATATTTTGAGGTAGTGGCGAGTCGTTTGTGTAGTATTCGTCACTGCCACCATAATAGCCTTTATAAACACCGTCTGGCTGCTCAAATGCACGTCTTAAAGTAGGATAAAGCTTAATGTAGCCTTCCATAAATTTCTTAAACACAGGTGCGGCTGTTCTACCACCGCCTTCAATCTTTTTCATAGGGCTATTATCGTCATTTCCGTACCAGATTATCGCTTCGATATCAGGCGAGTAACCACAAAACCAAGCATCGATGTTATTATTTGTTGTGCCGGTTTTGCCTGCTATTTGGATACCGTTTATTTTAGCGTTGCGTCCAGTACCGTTATTTACGACATTCTGAAGAAGTGTCGTCATCAAAAATGCTTGTTCTGGTTTTAGCACCTGCTTTCTTTGTGGTTCATAGTCCATCGAAGCCCCAAAGCCATTTTCTATATGCTTAATAAGTGTTGGCTCAACCATCTCGCCCTCATTTGGGAACATCGAGTAAAATTTTGCAAAATCAAGTGGCGAAATCCCAAAACTTCCAAGTGCGATAGATAAATTTTCTGGGATATCGTTAAAGCCCATATCAGTAAGCTGTTTACGAACTGAGCTAAGACCAAGGTCGTTTAGCAAATTTATGGTTGCGAGGTTACGCGACTGGGTTAAGGCTGATTTTATAGTGATATAGCCTTGAAAGCCACCACTATAATTCTTTGGCGTCCACTCTTTGCCATTTCCCATATCAAATGTCCTGGCAATATCAGCCACTTGAGAAACAACCGAGTAGCCACTATCAAGTGCTATTTGATAGATAAATGGCTTAAAGCTAGATCCTGGCTGGCGCTTGCTTTGAGTGGCACGGTTATAGCTACTTTTTGCGTAGTCAATACCGCCAATTAGTGCCAAAATTTGACCACTTTGTGGATGAGTGACTACTATAGCTCCATTTAGGATTTCTGCATTTGCTTTTTTATCGCGCTTTAAAATTTCATTGTAGCCATATACTAGAGCTTCTTGAGCGATCTTTTGAACATTTAGATCAACTGTGCTTTGTATCTTATAGCCACCAGTCTTTATATCGTCAAATTTCTTTGAAGCCTCTTTTATTATCTCATCGACTACATAAGGGGCTTTATTTCTTGTGAGTGTGTCATCAAAGACCGCTGGCTCTTCAAGCACGCCCTTGCGGTACTCGTCCTCATTTATCCAGCCGATGCTATACATTCTCTCAAGCACTCTGTTTGCACGGCTAAGCGATAGGTCAAGGTGCTTTGTAGGATCATAGGTGCTTGGCGCCTTTGGCAAGCCAACTAGCATGGCGACCTCTTTTATGCTTAGCTCATTAAGCTCTTTTCTAAAATATCCTTCAGCTGCTGTTTTTATGCCGTAGTAGCCATGTCCAAAATAGACGTGATTTAGGTATCTTTCGATGATATCTTCTTTGCTAAGCTCGCTTTCAAGCTTCATGGCAAGCACGATTTCCTTTATCTTTCTTGTAAATTTCTTCTCGCGGCTTAGAGCCAAATTTTTAATGAGCTGTTGTGTTAGTGTTGAAGCTCCCTCGACTAGTTTTCTGGCCTTGATATCTTTTATGGCAGCTCTTGCCATAGCTTCTACGTTTATGCCGCCGTGCTCAAAGTAGCTCGTATCCTCAATAGCCACAAGTGCTTCGATGACACGCGGCGGGATGTCGTTATATTTTACGTAAATTCTATTTTCTTCAAAGATATTCGCGATGAGTTCGTTGTTTCTATCAAAAATTTGTGTTGTAAGCTTTGGTTTATAATCAATAATAGCGTAAGCATCAAATCTAACTTGTGAATAAAAATATAAAAATGCTCCGCCAAGCGAAATGGCAACTATAAAGATAAATGCCAAGATATATTTCATAAAAATGCCTTTAATATTTTTAAATTTAGCCCCATGGCGGTGCTAGTTTCGCCGTGTTGGGAGATGATATATTTCCTATTAAAATTTTCTATCGTCATGGCTCCAGCCTTGCCTTGCCACTCATTATTTTTTATGTATTCATTAAGGTCATGCTCGTCAAATTTTTTAAATTTATACGTAGTCCTACTTACGTTTATAAGCTCAAATTCGCCTAAAAATATCATCGCCGTATAGACGCTGCATTCGTTGCCACTTTGTAAATTTAGCATAGCAAACGCCTCATTCTCGTCCTTTGCTTTACCTAAAATTTTATCTCCACACGCTACACAGCTATCTGCAAAGAGTAAATTTTTAAGAGCTATATTTTCTTTTAAAAATTGCTCTTTTTTGGCTTTTACGACGTTTTGGACATAAATTTCAGGCTTTACTTTTTTTTCTATCTTGCTCTCGTCAAACTGGAAAGAAATTTGAGTGAAATTTATGCCAGCATCTTTTAATAAATTTGCCCTTGTTGGCGAGCTTGAAGCGAGTGTTATCATAAAAACACCTTATAGCTTATGCCAAGATAAATGGCTGCTAGCGAAGCTAATAAATTTAGCGGTGTGAAGTAATAAATTATAACGATCAAACTCTCATTTAGCTCGATCATTTCATGCGATCTTAGTGCTTTTAAGGCCTTTTTATATCTATAAAATATATAACTTAAATTTAATAACAAAAATAGTTCTATTGCGCATTTTGTTGCTACCATTGCACTTGCCATAGGATTTGTCAAATTTGCATCATAAAATCCAAAAATTATAACTATGCTTGTCGCTATCACGCAAAGGATTAGTATGAAAATCGCAATGCCAAAGCGTCTTATAATGTGAAGTAAGATGTGATAGCGTTCCTTGTCTTCAAATTTATTTTTTATAAAGTAACTTCCAACAAGCACAAGACCGGCTTGTAGCCCCACAAAAAGAGCTACAAAGCATACATGCAAAAATAGTACTACTTGGTCAAATTTTATAAAAGCTATATCGTAATGACTCATTTTTCTAAGGCTTGCCTTGCGTACTCAAGTGAATCTTTTATCGCATCTTCTATCATTGATGCATCTTTGCCACCGGCTGTTGCAAAGTCATCTTTGCCACCGCCATTGCCACCTAGGATTTGTGCTGCAAATTTTACCCAAGCACCAGCTTTTAAAGGAGCATTTTTAACGCCAGCTGCAAGAGAAATTTTGCCACTCTCATCGGCTTGGATTAGCAAAATAGCAGCACTTTCATACTCATTTTTAAACTCATCTATCAAGGTTTTTATATCTCCACCATCTACGCTTGTGACGCAAAGCTTGGTTTTATTTATATCTAAATAGACTAATTCATGAGAATTTTTAGCATTTTTTAGTTTATCCTTTAAAACTCTTAGCTCATTTTTTAGCTTTTTGACCGCATTTAGTGGCTCGGTGCTTTTTAGCTCATCTTTTAGCTCATCAATCTCGGCTCTAAATGACTTTGCTAAATTTAGCGCAGCTCTTGAGCAAACAGCCTCGATACGCCTAACGCCAGCGCTTACGCCACTCTCTTTTGTGATGAAAAACGATCCGATCTCATCTATATTTTTAACGTGTGTACCGCCACAAAGCTCTTTGCTGACATCGCCAAAGCTAACGACTCTCACATCATCAGCATATTTTTCATTAAATAGTGCGATAGCTCCACTATTTTTAGCATCTTCAAGTTTCATAAGTTCTGTTTTTGAGTTAGCACCATTTAGTATCCACTCATTTACTAGATTTTCGACCTTTGAAATTTCTTCACTAGTAAGTGCTTTTGGATGTGAGAAGTCAAACCTTAGCCTATCTGCTTCTACACTTGAGCCAGCTTGAGCGATATGCGTGCCAAGCACGTTTCTAAGAGCTGCATGAAGCAAGTGTGTGGCGCTGTGGTGACGTGCGATCTCTACTCTATCGCTGCCAACTTCAAGCTCTACTTCATCACCAACTTTTAGCGCCGCATTAGTTTTTACTAAAGATAAATTTAGTCCATAAAATTTTTGTGTATCAAGTACATTTGCTTTGCCCACTATCTTACCGCTATCACCGCACTGACCGCCACTTTGAGCGTAAAATGGAGTGACATCAAACATCACCCAGCCCTCTTTGCCAGCATCTAGGCTATCTACATTTTTAAATTCTTCATCAAGTAGGGCTAGAATTTTACTTTTACTCTTAAGCTCTTCGTAGCCTATAAATTTATTCTCGCCAAATTTCTCAAGTAGCTCTTTAAAATCACCCTTCGCACTCTTGTCGCCACTGCCTTTCCAAGCAGCTTTTGCGCGTGCTTTTTGCTCGCTCATAAGCTCATCAAACCTTGCCTCATCGACTTTTAAGCCTTTTTCTCTAAGCATATCAGCTGTTAGGTCAAGTGGGAAGCCAAATGTGTCATAAAGCTTAAACGCAGCCTCTCCGCTAAAAATTTCTTTTGTATTTTTAAGCTCGCTCTCAAATAGCTCCAAACCACTAGCGATTGTTGCCAAAAATCTCTCTTCTTCAAGCTTGATCTGCTCTTTTACAGCCGCTTTTTTCTCATTTAAATAGGTGTAGTGCTCGCCCATAAGCTCGCAAACTTTATCAACAAGCTTATACATAAATGGCTCTTTTATGCCTAGCAAGTATCCATGGCGGATCGCACGGCGTAAGATACGGCGAAGCACGTAGCCACGGCCTTCTTTGTCAAATGTCGTGCCCTGAGCTAGCAAAAATGTGACTGAACGGATGTGATCGCTTATGACGCGGTAGCTAGCGCCACTTTCATAGATGTATGGTTTGCCACAAAGCTTTGCTACTTCGCTAATTAGTGGCATAAAAAGTGTGCTGTCGTAGTTGCTAAATTTACCTTGCAAGATAGCAGTAACGCGCTCAAGTCCCATACCAGTATCGATGCTTGGCTTTGGTAATGGGCTTAGTTTGCCATCACTACTTCTTTCATACTGCATGAAAACAAGGTTCCATATCTCTAAAAATCTATCTCCATCGCCACCCATGTAGTCTTCTGGTGTGTTAAAGTGTTCAGCCCCTTGATCGTAAAAAATTTCACTGCAAGGGCCGCATGGTCCAGTATCGCCCATCTGCCAGAAGTTATCGTGGTCACCAAAGCGGTAAATTCTCTCTTTTGCGATGTGAGTGCTCCAAATTTCAAATGCTTCATCGTCGCTTTCATGAACGGTTACATAAAGTTTGTCTTTTGGTAGTTTTAGTACTTCTGTTACAAATTCCCAAGCGTAAGCGATCGCCTCTTTTTTGAAGTATTCGCCAAAGCTAAAATTTCCTAGCATCTCAAAAAATGTGTGATGGCGCGCTGTGTAGCCGACGTTGTCAAGGTCGTTGTGCTTACCACCAGCTCTTATGCAGGTCTGACAGCTAGTGCGAATAGGTGGTGTTGGGCGTGGCACTTCGCCTGTGAAAATACTCTTAAACGGCACCATGCCAGCGTTTGTGAAAAGTAGTGTTGCATCGTTTGGCACGAGTGGTGCTGAAGCTACTACTTCGTGACCTTTTGATTTAAAAAAATCAAGATATGCCTTTCTTATATCTAAATTTTGCATTTTCATCCTCGTTAGTTTTAAATTTTGCTCGATTTTAGCTAAAAATCGTTTGTAAATTTATAAAAAAATACAAAATTAATTTTTGCTTAATATATTTTATAAATTTATTTGTTTAAAAGCGATTTGCAATTAAAATAGCCTAAAAATTTATAACTAAAAGGTCTTTAGTGAAACTCAAAATTGGCATTGTTGGATACAATCTGGTTGGCAAGCGGCACTATATGGAGCTGAGGCGTTCTGACAAATTTGAAGTTTGTGGAGTTTTTGATAAAGAAAATAGAGATGATGCTTGCAGAGCTCCGTTTTTTGATGAGTTTAAAAAATTTATAGAAGTAGCCCAGCCACAAGCTGTCGTACTTTGTTTGCCTCAACATGAGATCGTAGAGGCTTTTTGTCAGTGTGCAAAATATTGCCAAAATATCTTGATTTCAAGGCCAATATTTAAAAGTGTAAGCGAGCTAAAAGAGATAAAATATGCGTCGGTAGTAAATAAAGTCAGAGTTTGCACTGGCGTTGATGAGCGCTTTAACCCAACCATCGTTTCATTAAAAAAGGCACTTTTAAAAGAAGAAGAAATTTATAGCATTTCAATTGCGCATTTTAAACCACTTTGTGAGGGAAATATTATAAATGAGCTTTCGCTTTGCGATATAGACCTCGCAAAAAATTTAGTAGATAGTGAAATTTGCAGCTTTTTTTATACTCAAGCAAATAAAACAAATACCAAAATATGCGACAATGTTGGAATAAACATTAAAATGAAAAATCAAATTTTGGTGAGTATTACTGATTCTTTTTGTGGATCTTTAGAGCGTTTTAAAATAGAAGTAAATGCCAAAGAAGGTGTTTATTTTGGCGATCTTATCGATTATAAGCTTCATAGGGTTAATGAAAATGGACAGATGAATTTAAAAACCGATCCTATAAATAACGAGATAAAAGCTCAATACGATGCTTTTTATGATCTTTGTCAAAGCGGCGAAAGTAGCGAGCTTTCAAGCATTGATGATGCGATAAAAATCAAAGAGCTATTTTGATGAAAAAGGCACTTTTGCTTTTGAATATGGGTGGGGCAAATAGCCTTGCTGATGTAGAAATTTTTCTGAAAAATATGTTTAATGACCCTTATATTTTGGGTATAAAGAATAAATTTTTAAGAAAATTTGTAGCTTTTATGATCACAAAAGGTAGGCTAAAAACGGCTAAGCATAACTACGAACAAATAGGTGGTAAATCACCTATTTGCGAGCTTACAGCTAAGCTTTGCGATAAAATTTCAAGCTTACAAAATGAGTTTGATGCAGTTGATTTTGCGATGAACTATACTTCACCATTTGCAAAAGATGTGCTTAAAAAATACGAAAATTTTGATGAGATAGTGCTTTTGCCACTTTATCCTCATCATTCACAAACTACAATAACTTCGAGTTTAGATGATTTTAAAGAAGCAAAAGATGAGTTAGGAGTAAAGGCTAAAATTTTGCTTTGTGGACCATTTTATGATGATGAAATTTACAACAAAATCATAATCTCGCACATAAATGAAGCCATAAATAATATAGATGTAAGCGATGTGGAGCTTATCTTTTCGGCTCATTCGTTGCCTCAAAAAATTATCAATAAAGGCGATGTCTACGAAAAACATATAAATGAGCATGTGCAAATTTTAAGCAAAATGATAAAAGATAGCGGATTAAACTTCAAAGAGATAAATTTAGCCTACCAATCGCGCCTTGGCCCTGTAAAATGGCTAGAGCCCTCACTAAATGAAATTTTGGCAAAGTGCAAGAGTAAAAAGGCCCTTATCTATCCACTCTCTTTTTGTATAGATAACTCTGAGACCATTTTTGAGCTAGTTATTGAGTATGCAAAGATCGCAAAAGAGCTAAATTTTAGCTTCTACAAGGTTGTTTGGTGCCCAAATTTTAGTGATGAGTTTGCTGGTTTTATCTTACAAAAAGCAAAAACAGCCAAAGAGATTAACTTTTAGGAATAAATCTTGCTTATAAAATATATCTCAATACAGTAAAAAGGAGATATATGAAAGTACAAAATAACGACATAATCGATTATTTATTGCAATCAGGCTCAAGCAAAACTAAGGATAAAAAAAATAGTTTTGATGAAATTTTAAGCCTTGCTATGGATAAGATCGCAAGCGATGCAAAAATTTCAGACAAGATTGAACAGTTTAAAAAAAGACTTACTGAAATCGGTGCAGTTGGTTTTATAAGCGAGCTAAATTCTAACAAGATAGAAGAGAAAATAGCCCAAAAGAAAAAGGAGCTAACAGAACTTCTAGGCATAGATGATCCCGCAAAAACACAGGATCAAAAAAATGAGCTGCTTAAGATAATGGATAAAATTTTAAGTGATTATCGCAAAGAGCTAAATGTAGCACTTGCTAATCAAGCTCTGCTAGAGAAGCAAAAAAATCTTAATAGTAAGAGTAGTAGCTCAGTTAATTTAAGTTCTGTTTTAAATGAGCTAGGACTTGCTTAAAATTTATATAAAAGATATTTTAGCCTATATAACTTTGCCAAAAATCTATATTTTTACGGCAAAGTTATGCCAAATTTTATAGTAGCCCCGTATATTATTGCGCTAATTATTCCAGCAAAAAAACCAGCCACCATATCATCGCCCATTACGCCAAGGCCACCTTTTACATTGCGGTCGATCCTGCCTATTATCGAAGGCTTTTTAATATCAAGTACTCTAAAAAGTACAAGCGAGAGTATGAGTTGAGAGATCGTAGCTCCGCTAATGGCAATAGCAAGCCAAACTCCAGCAACTTCGTCTATAACGATAAAACTTTCATCGTGAGAATTTACCTTTTTTTCAAAATCATCTATAACGCTAATACTTATCAAAAAGAGCAAAATACTAGCTAGAAAAAGCGTGGTTGATGATAAAAAATAAAGCACAAAATAAGCTACAACAGCGCCAGCGATAGAACCCCAAGTGCCAGGCGCTTTTGGTAAAAGTCCAAATCCAAAAAAAGTTAAAAATAGTTTTTGCATAAATTTCCTTAAGTCATCGATGATGTTTGATAAAGCTTCATAAGCTCTTCGTAAAAGTCACGGTCAGTTTTGTTTTCAAGCAGTCCTGAATTTACAAAAAGGTCATCGCAAAGCTTTTGCACGTCTTTGAAGCGATTTGTAAAGAGTTTGCTTAAAACTAGTGCAGAAATTTCTGGCCTCACAAGAATGGCTGGTGGCATAATGCCGTTAAATAGCAGCTCCTTGATAACATCTGGATGATATTTGATCTGATGGTGTTGTCCGTGCGGGCAACTTTTGGTACTAACTAGCGTCTTGCATTTGTTGCAATAAACTAGCTCTGGCAGCACGATTACCTCTAAATTTAGGTCGTTTTTATAAATATCAAGAATCGTATGAGCTTCATTGTGATCAAAAAACATTCCAATTCCTAAGTGGTTTTGCCCGATGACTAGCTTATTTGCCCCAAATCTTGAAGCAGCGATACACTCAAGTGTTGGGTTTGCATGTGAGCTAAAAAGAGTCGTATTTTTTAGAGCAAAGACAAAGACCTTTTTTGTCGGCAAATAATTTTGTATAAAATAATCTAGTACTTGTTTTCTAATCTCGTAATCAACGTGCTTTTCTTCACGTGTTCGTATTAAAAAAATGATTACTAAATCAGCCTTGTCAATAGTCATTCTAACAAGGCGCTCGTGAGCTCTATTAAATGGATCAGCCGTTAAAAAGACAGCCGTTATCTTTTTAGCGCCATCTTCTTTTATTAGATCGTTTAGTGCATTTTTGCTTATTTGCATACTTTTATCATAAAGCTCAAATTCGCCACTAATGCCGTATTTACCTAAATTTAGCTCTTTATCATTGCTGGCTTCGTTTGCTAAAAATATATTTTTAGCTCTCATGCTCTCGTCAAATTTAAAAACCTTAGCAACATTGATGTGTCCAACGATCTTACCATCAAGACTTAGATTTACCTTTTGTCCAGGAGTAAGCTTGCTGGCAATATTTTGATTTAGCTCGCCAAATGGAGCAAATCCAAAAGAATACGGCATCGGCTCGCCATTAAAATAGCCTTTTTTACTCACCTCTTTTATTTGCTCATCATCCATAAGCGAGTCGTAATCTGAGAGAATTTTATTTTTTATTAGCTCCAAAGCACCAAAAACTTCGGTATTTATAGAAATTTCACTATTTTTTCTTGCTGACGTCATATTTCTTTCTCTTTTCCCAAAGTGATTTTCTAGAAATTCCAAGCTTTTTGCTAAGTTCTGTGTCAGGAAATTTATCTTGATAATTAACGATTATGTATTTTATATATTCATCGATCGTAACGATCTCATCGATATTGAAATTTTTATCGCGTCCTGAAAGTTCAAGCTCGTCAAATGGTGCTTTTTGTGCAAAATCGCTAGTTGAGATCGCGACCTTTTTCTTTTTGCAAATTTCTAAAATTTTCTCTTTTTCTTCTTGTTTTAGCTCCTCTAAATTTGTCATATAGATTAGCTCGTCACCATTTTTGGCTAGTGCCTTTTCAAGCTCAGAGAAACAGGCTTTGCCTAAAAATAAAAATGGCAATTTGCAAGCTTTTACGTAGCTAAAAATAAATTTATCGCTGTATCCGCTTTTGCTTGATTTTAAAAGCAGTGGAAATTTTATCTTTTTTGCCTCAAAGCTAGAAATTTCATACTCTTTTAAAGCGTAATTTACGTAGCTTTCATAGTTTTTGATCTCGTTTTTGAAATTTCTAAATTCCTCAAAATGCTTTATCTTTCTAACTAGCTCTTCTATCATAAATGGCTTTTGGATGTAATCAACTGCACCTGCCTGAATCGGTTTTAGCACAGTGTCACTGTTGATATAAGCGATTAGTAAGATGATGATAGAGCTTTTAAATTTCTCTATGACTGGGTAGAAGTCTTGCCCTGGGAGTGTGGTAGAAAGTAACACTACATCAAAATTTTCAAACTTCAATGCCTCTTTTACGCTTTTAGCGATCTCGCAGTCGTAGCCAAAATCAGCTAGTTTACTGGCCATCGAGCCAGCTAGGTAAATTTCATTTTCTACTATTAAAATTTTCATATTTGCTTCCAGTTGTAAAATTTAAGGCTTGCACTTGCCATGACAGCGATCCCTTCGCATCTGCCTACAAAGCCAAGCCCTTCAGTAGTCGTTGCTTTTACGTTTATGCGGCTCTGGCTTAAATTTAGAGCTTTTGCTATGTTTGCCTCCATTTTTGACTTTAGCTTTGAAATTTTTGGTTTTTGCGCCATTATCGTGATATCAGCGTTTGTTAGCACAAAGCCCACACTTTGCACCCTTTTGTAAGCTTCCTCAAGCAAGTAAATGGAGCTAATATCTTTAAATTTAGCATCTGTATCAGGGAAAAGCTCGCCTATATCGCCAAGTCCAGCAGCTCCCAAGATAGCGTCAGTCAGTGCATGAAGCGCCACGTCGCCGTCACTGTGAGCTTTTAGCCCAAACTCATAGTCGATCTTCTCGCCACAAAGAATCAAAGGACGACCTTTTTCAAACTCATGCACATCAAAGCCGTTTCCCACAAAGACTTCATTTTCTGGCTCTTTTAAAGCAGAAATTTTGGCAAGATCCTCTTTGTAAGTGATCTTTCTTGCCATCTCATCACCTAAAATTTGCCATACGCTTGCGCCAATGGCTCTCATAGCCGAGCTATCATCTGTGTAAATTTCACCGCTGCTAAGAGCTTTTTTAAGAAGTGCTGTGCGAGAGAGTTGTGGTGTTTGGATAAGCTTCACCTTATCTCTATCAACCACATTTTCGCCAAGATAAGCGGTGTCTGCGATCTTTAGCGCTGGAACTACACAATCAGCCTGAGATGCAGCTTCGATAATCTTATGAAAAAGCTCGCTTGAGATACAAGGGCGAGCGATGTCACTAACTAAGACAAATTCACTATTGATTAGCTCAAGTGCGTTTTTTAGGCTATCTTGTCTAGTTTCGCCACCTTCAACAAATTTATAATTTGGAGCAAATTTTGACATATATTTGCACTCTTTGCTAACGACAATGATCTCTTTAAATGTGTAAAAGTTACTCAAATTTTTAGTGGCAAATAGCCAAAGTGGATCGCTTCCTATTCGAAGCCATTGCTTCTTTACTGGTAGCTCAAAACGGCTAGAATTTCCTGCTCCAAGCATTATAAGTGATATATCAAGCAAGATAACTCCTTTGAAAATTGTTACAGAATTATACATCTCAAAACTTCAAAATTTCTTTTTAAAAAAGTAAATTTTTAAAAGCTTATTTAGTTAGTTTAAATCAAAAAAGGACTAAAATGAGGTTTTTAAAAATTTAAAAAGGCCTTATATGAGAGATAAGACGCAGATGTATTATGCTAGGCGCGGCGAGATAACGCAAGAGATGAGCTATGTGGCAAGGATCGAAGGGCTTGGTGAAAATTTGGTGATGGATGAGGTTGCAAAAGGTAGCATCATCATCCCATCAAATATAAATCATAAAAATTTAAAGCCAATGGGCATAGGCAGAAAGCTAAAGACAAAGGTTAATGCAAATATCGGCAATTCAAGCTTAAGTAGCGACATTTGCGCTGAGCTTAGAAAGCTTGAAATTTGCCTAGAATTTGGCGCTGATACGGTTATGGATCTAAGTACGGACGGCGATTTGGACGCTATTAGAAGTGCGATCATCGAGCATTCAAGCGTGCCAGTTGGCACAGTGCCTATGTATGAAATTTTAAAAGAGGCAAAAGAGGTTACAAATATCACAAATGAGCTCATTTTAGAGATACTTGAAAAACAAGCAAAGCAAGGAGTTAGTTACTTTACGATACATGCTGGATTTTTGCGTGAGTTTTTGCCACTTGTTAAAAAGCGAAAAATGGGCATAGTAAGCCGTGGTGGCAGTTTAAGCGCAAGCTACATGTCAAAGCTAAATAGACAAAACCCATTTTATGAAATTTTTGATGAAGTTTTAGAAATTTGCGCTAAATATGATGTCTCGCTCTCGCTTGGCGACGGACTTCGCCCAGGCTGCCTTTATGACGCAACAGACGAGGCACAGCTTAGTGAGCTAAAGGTGCTTGGAGAGCTTACGCTTCGTGCGTGGGAAAAAGATGTGCAAGTGATGATTGAGGGCCCTGGTCATGTGCCATTAAATCAAATTGAGTATAATATGAAAATCGAACAAGAGCTCTGTCATGACGCCCCATTTTACGTGCTTGGGCCGCTTGTCTCAGACATAGGTGCAGGATACGATCATATCACGTCAGCGATAGGCGGCACAATGGCAGCATATCACGGCGCTAGCATGCTTTGCTACGTGACACAAAAAGAGCACCTTGGCTTGCCAAATGAAAATGACGTAAGAGAGGGCATCGTAGCTCACAAGATAGCAGCTCATGCCGCAGACGTCGCACTTGGCAAGGCGGGAGCGATAGAAAAGGATCATGAGATGAGTGATGCGAGATATGCGTTTGATTGGAACAAGCAGTTTGAGCTTAGCTTTGATCCAAAAAAGGCTAGAGAACTTCACGATGAAAGCTTGCCAGAAGACGCGTTTAAGAGCGCTCATTTTTGTTCGATGTGCGGACCAAAATTTTGTGCATATAAAATTTCAAAAGATCTAGAAAAAGGAGAAAAATGTTAAATAAAGAAGAGGTCTTAAATAGGCTAAAAGGTGTTATCTATCCCGGTTTTGAAAAAGATATAGTTAGCTTTGGCTTTGTAAAAAATGTAGAAATCGGCGATAAAATTTTAATCGAAGTCGAGATAGTTAGCTCAAGCCCAGAAGTGGCAAATGAGCTAAAAACGGACATCAAACGTGTCATGGGCTCAAATGAGTACGTGCTAAATTTGATCCAGCCAAAGATACCTGAGGAGAAAAGTAACACTCAAAGTGGTAAAAACATCGCGCCTCAAGTTAAAAATTTCGTAATGGTAAGCTCTGGAAAAGGTGGCGTTGGTAAATCAACCACAACGCTAAATTTAGCCATCTCAATGGCAAAACTAGGCAAAAAAGTGGGAATTTTGGACGCTGACATCTACGGACCAAATATCCCAAGAATGCTTGGCGAAGTAAATACTCAGCCACAAGTCGTTGGCAACAAGCTAAAGCCGATACTTAGCCATGGTGTCGAGATGATGAGTATGGGCGTTTTGATGGAAGAGGGCATGAGCCTCATCTGGCGTGGCTCGATGATAATGAAAGCTATCGAGCAGCTACTAAAAGACGTGCTTTGGAGTGAGCTTGATGTCTTGTTTCTTGATATGCCTCCAGGAACGGGCGACGCGCAACTAACTCTAGCTCAAAGCGTGCCAGTAACAGCAGGTGTATGCGTCACAACGCCACAAGTTGTAGCGCTTGACGATAGCAAACGTGCGCTTGATATGTTTGAGAAACTTCATATCCCAATTGCTGGCGTTATCGAAAATATGAGCGGTTTCATCTGCCCAGATAATGGCAAAGAGTACGACATCTTTGGTAAAGGCACTACTGAAGAGGTAGCAAAAGCTTACAACACGCAAATTTTGGCTGAAATCCCTATCGAGCCAGCTGTTCGTGTGGGTGGCGATAATGGTAAGCCAGTTAGCTTTTACGAGCCAAACTCAGTCACTGCAAAACGCTATGAGAGTGCGGCTGCAAGGCTTTGGGAAGTGATAGAAAATATAAATAGTGATGGCGGAGCTGATAACTCAGCGATCCAGCCAGTAAATGACGGCAAGAGTGCTTGCTCGAAGTAAAATTTACAAAAGATAAAATTTAGAGCAAATTTTAAAATTTGCCAGTTTGAAGTTGGCTACCAAAATTTAGCTTTGCTTGATGCTTGGCTTAAATTTTGGAGCCAAAATGCAATCATTTAAAATTTAATAGGAGAAAACATGAAAGCGATCGTAACCGTAGTCGGAAAAGATAGAGTCGGCATCGTTGCTGGCGTCTCAGCAAAGCTTAGTGAGCTAGGGCTAAATATAGATGATATCTCACAGACTATTTTAGATGAGTTTTTTACGATGATGGCAGTGGTTTCAAGTGATGAAAATAAAGACTTTACGGCCTTAAGAGCAGAACTTAACGAGCTTGGAGAGAGCCTAAAGGTAAAGATAAATATCCAAAGTTCTGCTATCTTTGATGCGATGCATACAATCTAAGGAAAAACAATGGACATCAAAAATGTAACCGAAACAATCTCGATGATCGAAGAGCAAAATTTTGACATCAGAACGATCACGATGGGCATTAGTTTGCTTGACTGCATCGATCCTGATATAAACAAAGTTTGCGACAAAATTTATGCAAAAATTACCACTAAAGCCAAAGACCTAGTCAAAGTAGGCAACGAAATTTCTGCTGAGCTAGGCATACCAATCGTCAATAAAAGAGTGAGCGTGACGCCTATCTCTATAATCGGCGCCGCAACGGACGCAAAAGACTACGTAATGATCGCAAAGACGCTTGATAGAGCGGCTATTGAGGTTGGTATTGATTTTATAGGTGGTTTTTCAGCTTTAGTTCAAAAGGGATATCAAAAGGGCGATGAAATTTTGATAAATTCTATCCCACAAGCACTTTCCCAGACTTCAAAAGTATGCGCAAGTGTCAATGTTGGCTCAACGAAAACTGGCATAAATATGAGCGCGGTGCGTGATATGGGACGCATCATAAAAGAGACGGCGGCAGCTTCGGAGATGGGGTGCGCGAAGCTTGTTGTCTTTGCAAACGCAGTCGAGGACAATCCTTTCATGGCTGGTGCATTTCACGGCGTGGGCGAGGCTGATGTGGTGATAAATGTGGGCGTTTCTGGTCCAGGAGTAGTAAAAAGAGCCCTTGAAAAGGTGCGTGGCGAGAGTTTTGACGTAGTGGCTGAGACTGTTAAAAAAACGGCATTTAAGATCACGCGTATCGGCCAGCTAGTTGGCCAGATGGCGAGCGAGCGCCTTGGGGTGAAATTTGGTATCGTTGATCTCTCTCTTGCTCCAACACCTGCCGTGGGCGACTCGGTAGCTCGCGTGCTTGAGGAGATGGGGCTTGAGGCTGTTGGTACGCATGGCACGACAGCGGCACTTGCTCTGCTAAATGACGCTGTCAAAAAAGGTGGTGTCATGGCGTGCAATCAAGTGGGCGGCTTAAGCGGTGCATTTATCCCGGTCTCAGAAGATGAAGGCATGATAGCTGCGGTGCGCGCGGGATCGCTAAATTTAGAAAAGCTTGAAGCGATGACGGCGATATGCTCGGTTGGTCTTGATATGATCGCCATACCTGCGGACACGCCAAGCGAGAGTATAGCTGCGATGATCGCTGATGAGGCGGCTATCGGCGTGATAAATCAAAAAACAACGGCCGTTCGAATTATACCTCTTGGACGTGAGGGCGATATGATCGAGTTTGGAGGCCTTTTAGGAAGAGCACCTGTGATGAAGATAAACAAAGCCTCTAGTGCCGACTTCATCGCTCGTGGCGGACAAATTCCAGCTCCAATTCATAGTTTTAAAAACTAATCTTCGAAGTCCGCTTTAAATTTGCGGACTTTTTCTTAAATTTATCCTAATCTTTTTAACTGCTTTTAGTTAAAATAATAAAAATTTTAAGCCAAGGAGCTAAAATGAAAATTTTATCACTGCTTACGGCGCTACTTTTTGGAGCGGTATGTGGCTTTGCAAATGATGGCAAAGTAAGAAGTATCGACATCTACGTCACGCCATACTACTCAGCAAATGCTGGCAAGGTGGAGTACGTAAAGGTCTATGACAAGATAGATGAGCTTTTAAAAAGTGGCAAAGAAGAGGACTTTAAAAAGGCTGAAAAGATCGTGCAAGACGCCCCACAAATGGTCTCTCCGATAACTCTTTTTGTCCTTTCAGCTCGCGCATACGATCTTGGACTTCGCGATGATGCGGTATTTTGGTTTTATGCGGCAAAAAATCGCGCGATCTTGCTAAGAGGCGTTATAGACATGGAGGGCGAGAAATTTACTGACGTGGTGGCCGCGATAGGGGCGTTTATGAAGCTTGTTGGCGACGTGGTCAATCCTTATGCATTTTGCGATATCAAAAAGCAACAAGAGATCGCTGATAAAGCGCTTGGATGGACTAAGAAAAATGCCTATGAAGCGATGTTCTCGCCAGAATTTAGCTCGCCTCACGAAGATAGAAAAGCAGCCCTTGCAAAAGGCATAGAAAAGCTAGAAGCCCGCAATAAAAAAGAGAAAGATTACTTTTTAGATAAAGATAATCTTGCTAACTTTAAAGCTATGCGCAAGCAAAATGGCACTGATGAGAAATTTTGCTTCTAAATAGCGAGAAAAACTGAAAATTTGCTTGTAAATTTAACTTTTGCTTTATGCTAAAAGGGCAAATTTACAAGTTATCTTCATTCTAGATGATAAATTTTAGCTCATTACAAATCTGCTTAAATTTCGCTCTTTTTCGTAAGAGTAGCAAAACCATAAAAATGAGAATAAAAAATGACTTTGAAATTTGGCGAACTTGAAAAAGTTGCAACAGATGGGGGTTTTATATGGTATGCCCAGACGTGGCTAAAAAGCGAAATTTTTGGGCAGGTACTCTTTTGCCTTATCTCGGCAAATGGAGCAGATGTGGACGATGAGACTACTTTGCTAGCAGAGCGCATCGTCGGCGATATTGACCGGTATGTAAAAGAGGCACTTATCTTTTTAAAAGATGAGCTTAGGCGAGGATACTTTTTGAGCAAGGACGAGCTTAGAGCGCTTGATGTACCAGTTTGCGAACTGCCTTTTAGCTCACCTCAATGCACCTTTTATGCGCAAGATAAGCAGTGGCTGATGAGATTTGCTGAGGGTGCGCTTGATATTTGCGAACCTTTCGGTATTGGGGTGATTTTTGAAGGTGAAAAGCCACTTCGTTTAGAAAATTTAGAGCTTAGCCAGGAGTGCTAATCGCGGATAAATTTTGCTTTTAAATGGTGAGATAAATTTAGTTGCTGTTTTAGGTTTTTAGCCCAAAACAGCAAAAATTTGCATTTATGCGTTGCAGCAGCAATAATCACTTGGATCTTTTTCTTTTGTTATCCTAGCTCTTAGGTCGTGACGGATGATCTCTATCGACCAGAACCATATCATGTGGCCGACAAATTCAGATACATGCTCGTACCAAGGGAGTGTCCAAAGTGGTGGAGTAAGCCCTAAAATAGGTAATGTGATCACGTGAACAGCGATATTTACAATAATGCCAACTAGTAAGCCTTGCCATATTGTAATCTTTGGAAATTTTTCAGCCAAAACACAATAAGCAACCGCAAAAACGATCGAAAACAATATATGCGTCATCATTACGTAGTTAAACGCATGCCCTGCAAACTCGTAAATAGCGGCATTTGGATCGGCTACGCCCAAATAATCTCTCAAAAACACATAAGGCGGATTTAAGAAATTTCTAGAGCAGTCGATCGCATCAGCTGCTCTGATGGCACTCTCTGGTCCGCAAGCAGCGTTAAACATATCCATCGGACTTCTTGGAGGAAGTGGAAATTCCGCTCCCCATTTGACAAAGGCTGAGACAACGCCAGCGATAAGGCCGATTAACGCAGCCAGAGCAAATCTAGGTTTTGTTACTAAATTTGACATTTAAACTCCTTCTTTAAATTTGCGAAATCTTATTGCAATTTACTTTATGATAAGATTAATCATTATTAAAAATATTTAAAATTTTAATGGACTTAAAATCATAAAATTTTTAGCCATTTTTGGCTAGACTAAGAAAAATTTAAAGGAGAATAGATGTCTAAAGAGTTTAAAGATGCAAATGAATTTAAGGAATTTTTTGAAGAATTTAGAAAAAAAGATGGCTACAAAGATCCGCTTGCTTTTGGTATCGCTAGGATCGATCGTGGACAAAAAAATACAGACAAAATTTTGCAAGCGACATTCGCTGTTGTAAATTACAAAGAGAGCTTTTTAAGCGCTGCTGCTTATATCTATGCTTTACAAAAATGTGATGTTAAGGTTGATTTTAACGGCTCTGAATTTGTAGCTGATCTTACGCCAAAAGTGGTGAAAAAAGCTAGCAAGCTCTTTAGTGTCTTTGAAAAAGAGATAAGCTCTCATAAAAATGTACAAAATTTACATGCCGTAAAAATGGCATTTGATGACGATCTTGAACTAAATGAGAATAAATTTAAGCTTGTGTTTTTGTTTGATGATGCAAAACCACTTAGCGTGGAAGCTGTTTATCTCAAGCTTTACTTGATCTCACTTGGTAAAGTCGCACCTAGAACGATCATGCTTGATGGAGCTTTTGGTGTGTTACCAAATGTTGCATGGACCAGCCAAAATACGCCAATAGAGCTTGAATGGTTAAGAGAAAATGAAATTTCTCTAAAGATGTTTGGCGAATATCCAGCGATCGTTAGCGTCGATAAATTCCCAAGATTTTTAAGCCATATCATCCCAGCTGATAACACGAGAATTTTAGACTCAGCCAAGGTTCGCATGGGCGCTGCCGTGCATCCTGGCACAGTCGTTATGCCAGGTGCTGCCTACATCAACTTTAACGCAGGTACAACCGGTGGGGTGATGGTTGAAGGCAGAGTCAGCAGCTCTGTCGTAGTGGGCGAGGGCAGTGACGTAGGTGGCGGAGCTAGCATACTTGGCGTGCTAAGTGGCACAAACGGCAACCCTGTAAGCATCGGCAAACACTGCTTGCTTGGCGCAAACTCAGTCACAGGCATACCTCTTGGCGATAACTGCATCGTGGATGCTGGCATAGCAGTGCTTGAGGGCACAAAGGTCTATATATCAGCTAGCGAGCGCGAAAAGTTAGCTAAGCTAAATCCAGAGTTTAAATTTGAAGCTGAAATTTACAAAGCACTTGAGCTTGGCGGGCTAAATGGACTTCATTTTAGACAAAATAGCCAAACAGGTCAGATCACTGCAAGTGCGAGCAAAAGGGCGATCAAGCTAAATGAGGCACTTCATTAAAAGGAGCTAGCATGAAAGTTGGCATTTTGATGTTTGACAAGCTAAATCTACTAAGCTTTGCCAAAATTTATGATTTTTTACATAAATTTGAGGATTTTAATATCAAGACTTACGCACTAAAGCCTGAGGTTGTCGATGAATTTGGCGTCAGGCTTCATCCAGAAATTTATGCTGAGAGCCTTTATGGTGTGGATATCTTAGTCGTGCCAGATGGTGTTGGAGCACTTGGATTAAGATACGATGAGATATTTTTAAGCTGGGTTAAAAGCTCAGCGAGTGCGAAATTTAAGATAGGTTTTGACCTTGGCGTATTAATCCTTGGTGGGGCCGGATTTTTAGAAGACAGAGAGGCTTGTATAAGAGGCGGATACAAAAACGCACTTAGTGACTACTGCGATGTTAATGATGCTAAAATGTGCGAAAGTAGGGGTGTCATAAGCGTTAGTGAATTTGATGATAGAATCAAAGAACAGCTGGCAACGATACTAGGTAAAGATAAATTTTAATGGCTTTGACTCTTAAATTACGATAGAAATTTTATATTTTTAGTAAGCTTATAGCTTGTTTATAGCGCTATTTACCGCTTGTAGGTGTGCTACATTATCCACTCTGTGAAATCAAAATTTAAATTATTTCCAAGCTTTGTTATCTGCTCTAAAATTTCATAATAATTTTTTCTATTTGCTTAAATAATGCTAGAGATAGAAAATGGCTTAACACCATCTTCTCTTAAAAAGTAGTGCGCCAAAGCCCTTGTTATGCGTCCATTACCGTCATCATAAGGATGGATAAAAAACTAAAGATGTGCAATAAAACTTTTTAGATATGCGTTTTCAAGGCTTTTGTTGATAAAATTTTAAAAGTTCTCATCTCATCTTCTATACCTCTACTGGCAAGGCTTCATAGTGGATTTGCACATTTTCTGGAGAGCCTGAGACGACGCTCATCTCATCATCTCTAAACTTGGCTCGTTTTATCTTGTAAGTTTTGCTTTGGATATATTCAAACAAGGTATTGTGCCAGCCATGTAGCCGCTCGAGGTTCATATAGTCTTTGTTTAAATTTACTTCAAACATTAGCGAGACTAGATTAACACTGTGTCTAGTCGCATGAGTATCAGCTAGCCAGTCAAAATTTTCATCTAGCCTCTTTTTTATCTACGAGCGAATGCTTGATCTTTTAAGCCTTTCGCCCCCTATGAGAGATGAACTTATTATTTCATCTTCAAGTGCACTAATTTGCACCTTTAAAAGATCGTCTCTGCTGATATTGCTTGTTAGCTCTTTTAAATTTTTATGGTCTTGCTCTAGCTTATTTGTAAGGGTGTCTATTACTCTTTTGTCGAAAGAAAAATTTGGGTAGTTGGGATGTTGTCGTATCCACAGGTTTTGTAATTTTTAATCAATGCACTGAACTTATTTATAGCAGTAAAATTTGGTATATGTATTGTTTTTGATTTGCTATTTGTAGAAGTCGTTTTTTTGTTAGAAAAGAGCCAGTTAAAGTTAAGGCTAGATAAGATTATCTACCTAGCCTATAGTCTCTTCTAGCATCCTTATAACCACGTCTATATCCACGCTCAAAACCATCATCATAGTCGTCATCGTTATAGTAGCCTCCGCGGTAACCACGCTGAAATCTATCATATCTTTCGTACTCATTTCGATAGTATGGGCGGTAGTTAGGCGGATATGGCGCATAGTTTGGATCAACAGGATAGTAGCCATTTGTACGGCAACTATCCTCATCGAATTTTTCTATTCCATTACGAAATTTATAGCTTTCTATTTTTTTATCAAAGCTATCAATGCTTCTTATGTCGCCATAAAATTTAGCCATTTCTCTTTGATTTATAAGATTGCAAAGTCTAGTTTCAACTTTTTTTTCATAACTCATAGCAAGCAAAAAAGTCAATGAACAAAATAAAATGGCTAAAAATTTCATATTAATCTCCTACTTTTAGACTTCCGCCTTTGCCAAGACCGCCTTTTACATTTTGTGCTTTGTAATCTTTTAGAGCAATAACTAATTGATTCATTGAATCAAGGAAAGCATTTACAAGTGTTTTTCCCTCAGGTGTTCTTGAATATACGCCAAGTCCCGCGCCAAGAGAAGCGCCAGCACCGCCGCCCATGCCAAAGAAGTCAGTGCTAGAAGCTGAGCCAATAGCTGCTGCTAATTGAACACCTGAACGATTTTCTATAAGAACCAATGTGGTTTGTGTCTCTTTTGTTGAAAAACCACCAGCTATAGCACCTGCTACACTACCAAAAAGTGCTTCAACAAGAGCACCTGCACCGCCCGTATCTTCGTTACTAAAGAAAATTTCAGGGCGAATAGTATAATCAGCTGCTACCATTTTACCTTTACCAAAGCCGGAACCACCACGTAGTTCGCCTGATCTATCAAGTGCACGCTCTTGCATCATATTATCCATCATAGCGCCACGTTCAACTATAACAAAACAACCAGTTTGTTGCGCAAGAAGACGCAAAACCGGAATAGTTGATGTGAGCTTGTAGTTGTGTGTTAAATATGAATACCAATCAGAATTTTGGTCTTCATAAAACGCAAGTGTTCCAAGAGTGCTACTGCATTTTTCTATTTTTGTGTTAGCATTATTGTTATTGCTTCCAGCAGCACTACCAGTTACACCGTTGCTATTGCCAGTTGCACAACCGCTTAAAAGTAAAACTCCAAGGCCTACGCTTAGTAAAGATGAACTTAACTTCATTTTTATCCTTAATATTTAAGTTGGTCTTAGCATTATATATAAGCAAATATTATAAAAATATTAATATAAAATTTATGTTTAATAACATAAATGCAAAATTATTTTTCACAAAAATTTAAGCAGCCAGCAAGATGCCAGCCACATAAATTACTCAACAGTTACGCTTTTTGCAAGATTCCTTGGCATATCGACGTTGTTGCCAAGTCTAACAGAAATTTCAAGTGCAAGTAGCTGAAGCACTAGCATCATCTCAAAAAATTCGCTCATATAGTGATCTTGAACGCTTGTTTTTACGTAGTCATCGCTTAGCTCAAACTCAAGTGGACTTATAGCTAGGATGTAAGCATCTCTTGCGGCAAGCTCTTCTACATTGCTCTTTGTCTTTTCATAGAGTAAATTTTGAGGCATAAGCGCTATGGTAAATAGTTTCTCATCTGCAAGTGCGATAGGGCCGTGTTTCATCTCACCTGATGGATAGCCCTCGGCGTGAAGATATGAAATTTCTTTAAGCTTTAGCGCACCTTCAAGTGCTAGCGGATAGAAGATATCTCTACCGATAAAGAAGAAGCCATGACCGTGTAAATAGTGCTTGCTTAGGCGGTGAAGCTTCTCTTGAAGAGAGTTATTGATATTTAAAATTTGTGGAATGTGAAGAAGCGTTTTGATCTCGTGATCAAGCTCTTTTTTACTGATAGAATCTTTCGCTGCTGCCATTTGAAGCACAAGCATCCAAAGTACGATGATCTGCGTTGCAAAGGCCTTTGTACTCGCAACACCTTTTTCGATACCAGCACGAGTTAGAAGAGTATTGTCAGCTAGTCTAACGATAGATGAGTTATCGACATTGCAAATCGCAAGCGTTCTAAGCCCAGCTTCTTTAGCTATCCTAAGTGCTTCAAGAGTGTCAGCTGTCTCGCCACTTTGTGAGATTACGATGAAGAGTGAGTTTTTGTTTAGATAAGGCTTTCTATATCTAAATTCGCTTGCCACTTCGACCTTTGTTCTAACTTTAGCAAGCCTTTCAAAAAGATAGCTTGCAGTTAGTGCTGCATGGTAGCTCGTACCGCACGCACAAAGCACGATATCATCGATATCTTTTAGATATTCATCGTCTAAATTTTCAAGGGTAACTTTGTGGTTTTTGACTCTGCCCATGATGGTTTCAGATACGACCGCACCTTGCTCGTAAATTTCTTTCTCCATGAAAAATGTATATCCCTCTTTTTGGGCATAGCTCTTATCTTTTGGTAAAGCATTAAACGTTATGCTCGCCTTTTTGCCGTGTTTAAAAACGGCAATCTCGTCCAAGCTCACGTAGCCGTAGTTGTTATCATCAAGATATGCCACTTCTGTTGCATTGCCGATAAGTGGAGCATCAGATGAGGCAAAATATAACTCTTTTTTATCGCTTTTACCTATCGCCATAGGAGCGGCATCTTTTGCAAAAAATATCTTACCAGGTGCAGTTTTGGTAATAAGTAGCGTAGCGTATGCACCTTTTAGCTTTGCGATAGTCGCCTCATAAGCTTTAAATGGATCTTTTTTCTCTTTTAAAATTTCTTCAAAAAGGTGCACGATCACCTCAGTATCGGTTTGGCTGACAAATTTCACGCCCTTTGCTTCAAGCTCATCTTTAAGCTCTTTGTAGTTTTCGATGATGCCATTGTGAACGACAAATGAGTGCTCGCCAAGGTGCGGGTGAGCGTTTATCTCAGTTGGTTTGCCATGCGTCGCCCAGCGTGTGTGACCTATCGCCACGCCAAAGCCCTCTGATGTAAAGTCCTTTGTCTTTAGGGCTAAATTTTCAAGCTTGCCAACAGCTTTGAAAAAGTCGATCTTGCCATCACTCATCACAGCCATACCAGCACTGTCATATCCGCGATACTCAAGCTCTTTTAGACCGCTTAAAATGACCTCTTTTTTCTCTTTATCTCCGATGTATCCTACGATTCCACACATGTTTTACTCGCTTATTAATAAATTTAATATCTCTTCGCCTTTACTCTCAAGTCGCTCGTTTTTCTCGATCAAAAAGAGATTTCTCGTTCTATTTTTGACCGTTTGGATTCTAGCACTCGTGACTTGAAAATGAAGCCTGTCAAAAACACTCATCACATAAGCCATTAACCCACGCTGATCTTTTGCATTGATGCTAAGTTTGGCGTAATCTTTTGAGTGATTTAGCTCGAAGTTTATCTCATCTTTGTTAATGTTTGGTTTCAAAGGCTCTTTTAGAACCTCACTATTTAGGGATTTTAGAGCTAAATTTTTAGTATTTTCAAGCTCCTCTTTTTTAACATTTTGGTTAAAGTCAAGCCTGATATAAAATTTCTTCTCAAATAGCTCAAAAATTTCCATGTATGCAAGGTCAAATTTAGCAAATTCATAGAGTAGGGCACTTAAATTTAGACTCTTTTTTGTATAGATCTGAATGCTTAAATTTTTAGAGTTATTTATAAAAATTTCTGTCGTATCTAAGCTATCTGCAGCTTTGCTTAAATTTATGATCTCACTCGCACTATATTTTATAAGGACAAGATTTGATGTGATTTTAAAAATTTTTTCTTGCAAACTTGGTTCAAGCGCCAAAAACTCACTATTTCGTTTTATAGACTGCTCTTTTTTTACGCGCCTTGTCGCTTCATCAAGTAAATTTTCATCGCTAAATGCACTAAGAGAAATTTTATAAAGCTCTCTTAAAAGCTTTGCTGTGTAGGCATTATAGAGCCTCTCATTTGTGGCGTTTATCACGCAGTAGCTAAGGATGTAAAGCAGTTTTAAAACCTGCTTGTCGCCAAGCTTTGAGATAAAAGCAAATATAACGCGTTGTGAATAAATGTCCTCTCTGTTTGAGACGTTGCTCATTAGCGTGTGGTATTTTATCAGGATGACGCCGATATTTACGGCTTTTTGGCTTAAATTTAGCTTGTTTGCGTAGGCTCTAAAGATATTAGCACCGATATTTGCGTGATCTTTGCCAAGCCCCTTGCCAACGTCGTGCATTAAAGTCACGATCTTTAGCATCGTCTTGCCCTCCAAGCAAAGCTCGGTATAGAGATTTTTTATAAATTTATCTTTTATATTTTCAAGAAATTTTACACTTAAAATACTATGCTCATCGACCGTAAATTCGTGATAGCCGTCGTACTGAGCTAGCTGACTGATGTGCTCCATTGGTTTTATTAAAATTTGTATCATTTGCGCATCGAGCAATGATTTTAAAATTGCGTAGGAATTTTTTCTTAAAAATATCTTTTTAAACTCGCTTATAGCGTGCTCTAAGCCACTTTTTGTGATGATGGCTCGCTTGATGTAAAAGATCGCGCTTATATCAAATTTATAATCCACATCTTTTAGTTCCAAAAGCTCATTTATGAGATCCTCGATGAGAGCTGGCTTTTTATGAAGTGGCACGTAAATAACGCCATTTATCTCGTAAAAGCCATTTTTTAGCCTTGCAAATTTTCTCTGATCAAAATTTAGCTCACTTTTGAAAAATGGCCTGCAAAGAGAAGCGACGATAAACCTCGAATAAATGGCGATATTATTCATTGAGCTTAGCATTTTTTGGCTGATGACGCTTTCATTGTCTTGAAGCTTTTTAGACTTTGTTTGCATGAAATTTGTCGTGATCTCAACACTTGAAGCGCTAAAAGTATCAGAATTTTGCGTTAAATTTAAGGTGGTTAGTAGGCTTAGTAAAAAGTCCACATTTAGGTTAAAGCTAGCGATCTCTTTTTCATTCATCACTTTTAGGGCTTGTGATCTAACTGAAATGTCGCTATCTAGGCAGTTTAGTATGCAGTTTAGGTGATAAATTTCATCTATCCCGCCAAAGCCACTTTTTAGATTTGGCTCTTGGGCTAAGTAGCTGATGCTAGAAAACGGCAAAAACGCCTTTAAATGGTAGTTTAAAAAGGCTTTTTTATCAAATTCTTTTAATTTTACGATCTCGCTTTTTACTAAGCGGTAGAGGCTTTTTGAACCACAGATATATCGGACTTGCGATGTTTCGCTTTTAAATTTGAGATCGTCTTTGTAATTTGTAAAAATTTCATCTAACTCAACGCTTTTTATATAAAAATTTATTCCAGAGCTACTTAAAATTTCGCTAAATTCTTTTAAGAAATTCTTTATGTTGTAGCCTTTTAAATTTTTATAAACTAGTAAAATTTCAAGCTCGCTATTTGCGCTAAGCAAGGTTTGGGCGTATTTTCCAGTAGCTAAAACACTAAAGGCAAAGCTGTCATTTTGCGGAATAAAATCATCAAAAAAATCTCGCATAGTTTCATTTAAATAAGATTTTATAAAATCATCATATTCTTTGGCTAAAAAATTTGCAAAATTTCTACCCTGATTTTTTTGAAAATGTTTTGGCAAATTTGCCTTAAAATCAAGAAATTTCTCTTTGATTTTTAAATAATTGTCGCTATTTTTGGTACTTTTATCAGCCAGCATTTAATGTTTCCATTGTTAAAAATATCTTGGCAAATGTTACATAATTTTTGCAAAAACAAAGCTTTATTTGCTTATAATAAAGCCTTAAGTTCAGCTTTAGGACGATAAAGATAATGAATCTATTACAAAAACTAGAAAGTGGCGAGAGATTAAGCAAGCAAGAGGCTTTTTCGCTTTATGAGCTTGATCTTTTTACGTTAGCTAAATTTGCCGATAAAAAACGTAGAAAACTGCACGGCAACAAGGTCTTTTTTAATGTAAACCGCCATATCAATCCAACAAATATCTGCGCTGATATTTGTAAATTTTGCGCATTTTCAGCTCACAGAAAAAATCCAAATCCATACTTAATGAGCCACGAAGAAATTTTAAAGATCGTTGATGAGAGCGTAAGCCACGGCGTAAAAGAGATACACATCGTATCAGCCCACAACGCAAAAAGTGGCTGGCAGTGGTACTTAGAAATTTTTAAAAAGATAAAGGCAGCTCATCCAGAGCTTCATGTAAAGGCGATGACGGCAGCTGAGATTGACTTTTTATCAAGACATTACGGCTTAAGCTATGAAGAAGTGATAGAAAAGATGCTTGAATACGGCGTCGATAGCATGCCAGGCGGTGGGGCTGAAATTTTTGACGAAGAGGTCAGGGCTAAAATTTGCAAAGGCAAAGTAAGTAGCGAAAACTGGCTCAAAATCCACAAAATGTGGCATGATAAGGGTAAGCAAAGCAACGCGACAATGCTTTTTGGGCATATAGAAAGTCGCGATAATAGGATCGATCATATGCTAAGGATCAGGGACTTGCAAGATGAAACTGGCGGATTTAACGCATTTATCCCGCTAGTTTATCAAAGAGAAAATAACTACTTAAAAGATGTGAAATTTTTAGGATCAGCTGAAATTTTAAAGACCATAGCGATATCTCGCTTGGTGCTTGATAACGTCCCACACATAAAGGCTTATTGGGCTACTTCGACACTAAATCTAGCCATGATAGCTCAGGAATTTGGTGCTGATGATCTTGATGGCACGATAGAAAAAGAGAGCATCCAAAGTGCAGCTGGCGCAAATAGCGCAAACGGTGTTACACTAAAGACATTTTGCGATCTCATAAAGACATCTGGTTTTACGCCGGTTGAGCGTGATAGCTTATATAACGAACTTAAAATTTACTAAAAGGAGCTTGGGGTGAAATTTTTTGACTTAGCACAAAACAAAACGAGTGTGAAGCAGGAATTTGGAGCGGGACTTACGACGTTTTTGGCGATGATGTATATCGTTCCGGTAAATGCGATCATTATGAGCAAAACTGGCATGCCTTATGAGGCATTAATCACGGCAACTGCGCTAATTACCATCTTTTCTACTATATTAAATGGTCTTTGGGCGAACACACCAGTTGCGATGAGCGTTGGTATGGGGCTTAACGCTTATTTTACATTTGGTCTTTGCATCGGTATGAAAGTGCCTTGGCAAACGGCTCTTGGCGTTGTTTTTCTAAGCGGCGTGATATTTGTCGTTTTATCTTTTACAAATTTTAGGATGTGGATAATAAGATCCATCCCGCTTGACCTACGAAGAGCGATAAGTGCGGGCATAGGCACATTTATCAGCTTTGTTGCATTTCAGCAAATGGGCTTTATCGTAAATAGTGACGCAGTTTTGGTTGGCATAGGAAATTTCAAAGATCCAAATGTGCTTCTTGGTGTTTTGGGACTATTTTTAGTTATTTGCTTTTGGGCGTGGAAGATAAAGGGCGCGTTTATACTAGCTGTGCTTGCTACTTCAGTGATAGCTTGGGTGCTTGGTATCGCTCCTCATCCAACAGAAATTTTCTCAACTCCAGCCTCTATCTCTCCGATATTTTTAGAGCTTGATATAAAAGGTGCGCTTAGCCTAGCCTTGCTGCCAGTTGTTATCACATTTTTTGTGACCGATCTTTTTGACTCGATAGGCACATTAGCTGGTGTAGGAACGAGGGCTGGAATTTTTGACGAAAATAAAAAAGATGGTGTCGTAAAACTTGAAAAAACTCTTGAAGCTGACGCTATTGCTACGGCGGCTGGCTCGCTTGTAGGCGTAAGTACGACCACATCGTTTGTAGAGAGTGCTAGCGGTGTAGAAGAGGGCGGTAGAACTGGTCTAACGGCTGTATTTTGTGGACTTTTGTTTATACTTACGCTCTTTATGTTGCCACTTTTTAAAGCGATCCCTGGCAATGCCATTTATCCGATCCTTGTAATGGTTGGCGTGCTTATGTTTGCCGAGCTTGCTAGTATAAATTTCAAAGATCCAGCCATAGCTGTAGCGACATTTTTCATAGTTGTGCTCATCCCGCTTACTTACTCGATCACAAACGGCCTTGCATTTGGATTTATGTCATACGTAATAGTTAAGCTCATAAAGAGAGAATTTAGCGATATAAATTTAGGCGTAGTCGTGCTAGCGCTCATTAGTTTTATCGTATTTTTAGTGCATTGATAAGGAAGAAAGATGATATTTTATAGCTATGATGAATTTGCTGTTGATACTAAAAAGATGGCAAAACAGATAAAAGATGAGTTTGATCCAGAGGTGATACTAGCTGTGGCAAGAGGTGGTCTAACGCTTGGCCACTCGCTAGCTGTTGCGCTTAATAATAGAAATTTATTTACCCTAAATTCTATCCATTATGAAGATACAAACAAGCTTGATACGATTAATATCTTTAACGTGCCAGATCTTAGCAAATACACTAAAATTTTGCTCGTCGATGACATCATCGATAGTGGCGAGAGCATGGTCGAGATAAAAAGAGAGCTGCTTAAGCGTTATCCAAATTTAGATATCAAAATAGCGACCGTCTTTTATAAAGAGAAAGCTCTGCTTTTGCCAGAATTTAAGGTAAAAGAGGCTCACGATTGGATCGAGTTTTTTTGGGATATACATATTTAAGGAAAATTTTTGCTAGATAAATTTAGAGAATTTGTTGGACATCACGTCGCTTTTAGCGTATTTTTGATATGTTTGATTGATTGTATATTTTTACTTTATACGGCAAATTCTCTTAGTATAAGTTATAGTGAAGCTGAAATTTTTTTAAACAAACAAAATTTTCTTAGCCATGTTTTAAACTTAAGCGTTCAAATTTTTGGTCAAACAGATATTGCTCTAAGATCTGTGATGATCGCGTTTCATATTCTAAGCGTTATTTTAATGTATAAGATAAGCAAATTTTACATTAAATTAGAGTTTGACAGACTTATTGCGGTATTGCTTTTTATCTTACTTCCTGGCACGCTAGCTTCAGCTCTTATCGTCAATAATGCTGGGCTTTGCGTTATGCTGGCGCTCCTATGTATATACTTTTTTCATATTAAAAATAAAATTTTATTTGTAACATTTTTTTGTCTTTCTTTTTTTATAGATGGCGATTTTTTGATATTTTACGTAGGATTTTTTATATTTTCACTTTATAAAAGAAAGCCGCCACTTGCTTGGCTAAGTGCTATTTTATTTTTACTAACACTTTACTTTTTTGGCTTTGATACAAATGGTAGGCCAAGTGGGCATTTCATTGATACTTTTGGTATCTTTGCCGCTGTTTTTTCGCCGTTTATTTTTATCTTTTTTGTCTATACGATTTATAGAATTTGGGTTAAGGAAAAGAAGGATCTTTTGTGGTTTATTGCGATTTGCTCATTTTGCTTTTGTATGATAGTCTCAGTGCGCCAAAGGCTGGAACTTGAGCAGTTTTTGCCATTTTGCGTGATCGCAACGCCACTTATGGTAAGAGTATTTTTTAATTCGTATCGTGTAAGATTGCCAAAATTTAGAAAAGGCTATAAAATTTGTACGACCTTAGTGATGCTTTTTTTAGCCTTAAACTGGTCGATGATCGTATTTAATCAAATTTTTTACCTATTTTTAGATAACCCAACAAAGCATTTTGTCTATAAATTTGATATTGTAAAAGAGCTTGCTGCTAAATTAAAAGAAGTAGAAATTAAGGATTTATATACTGATAATAAAAAGCTTGCATTAAGGCTTAAATTTTATGGTATAGATGTAAGAGATGAGTCTAAAAATTTATTAGTAAGCGCCGATCTAGATAGAAAATCAAAATTTTGCATAGAAAAAATGGGAAAAGTAATTGCAAATTTTGATGTAAGAGGCAGGTAGATGAATAGAAACAAGGGTTTTACTGTTATAGAGCTTATCTTTGTAATCATTGCCGTTGGCATACTTGCAGCAATGATCATACCAAGGCTAGAAATAAACGGAGCCAGAGAGGCAGCTACACAGATGCTAACGCATATAAGGTACGCCCAGCACCTTGCCATGCAAGATGATAAATTTGTACATTCAGAAAATGAAAAATTTTGGTTTAAAATGAGATGGGGGATAGCTATTAATGACACTAGTTTGCAAGAGTGCTCTGTAGATGAGCCTGGGGTTAAATCTTGGAAATATAGTATTTTTTATGATAAAAGAGGTAGTGGTAATAAATTTAGTGGTAATCTAAATTCCAAAGAAGAGGTTGCCATCGATACACAAAAATCAAACAAATTCTTAAGTGCGGGCTGGAGAGGCATTCCTCAGTCCTATTGCAATAAAATTAATATAGATTTAAATATCGAGAAAAAATATGGCATAAAATCAGTTAAATTTGTCGGTAGTTGCGGAAAAGGCAAAATGCAAACTATTGATTTTGACGAATTAGGTAGGCCCATGAGAGTGGTGAGTGTTACTAACAATAAAGGAGCAAAAAGACCTTATTCAAGACTATTGAAAGGTGATTGCAAGATAATTTTAACAGATAAAAATAACAATGTAGCCTCTATAAATATAGAAAAAAGAAGTGGATACGCATATATAAACTAAACCCTATAAACCTAATAATAAAAATACACAATTTAAAATTTTTAAGCACCTAAAAAATTTTTCTAAAATTCCCTAATTATTTCAACTATATTTAAGTATTGCTCGTATATAATTCCAGCTCACGAAACGAGAAACCACCTTTAACTTCATTGGTTAATAAAGCCTTTTCTTTTTATCGTTGTTCTTTTAACTTACAATTGTTAAACTATTAGTCAATCTTTGAAATCTAAACAAGTGATCGATTGAGCCAGTCTATTATTTTATAATTTATAATAGATTAGACAAACTAATAAATAAAACTAAAAGTTTTTTTGATTAAAAACTTCATAATAAAATCCTATTAAATAAATTTTGATAGGTAATTAATATGGAGAGTTTGATCCTGGCTCAGAGTGAACGCTGGCGGCGTGCCTAATACATGCAAGTCGAACGGACAAGTAAGAGCTTGCTCTTATGAGTTAGTGGCGCACGGGTGAGTAATGTATAGCTAATCTGCCCTACACTAGAGGACAACAGTTGGAAACGGCTGCTAATACTCTATACTCCTGTCTTACATAAGTTAGATAGGGAAAGTTTTTCGGTGTAGGATGAGGCTATATTGTATCAGCTAGTTGGTGAGGTAATGGCTCACCAAGGCTATGACGCATAACTGGTCTGAGAGGATGATCAGTCACACTGGAACTGAGACACGGTCCAGACTCCTACGGGAGGCAGCAGTAGGGAATATTGCTCAATGGGGGAAACCCTGAAGCAGCAACGCCGCGTGGAGGATGACACTTTTCGGAGCGTAAACTCCTTTTGTTAGGGAAGAACAATGACGGTACCTAACGAATAAGCACCGGCTAACTCCGTGCCAGCAGCCGCGGTAATACGGAGGGTGCAAGCGTTACTCGGAATCACTGGGCGTAAAGGACGCGTAGGCGGATTATCAAGTCTCTTGTGAAATCCTATGGCTTAACCATAGAACTGCTTGGGAAACTGGTAATCTAGAGTGAGGGAGAGGCAGATGGAATTGGTGGTGTAGGGGTAAAATCCGTAGAGATCACCAGGAATACCCATTGCGAAGGCGATCTGCTGGAACTCAACTGACGCTAATGCGTGAAAGCGTGGGGAGCAAACAGGATTAGATACCCTGGTAGTCCACGCCCTAAACGATGTATACTAGTTGTTGCTAAGCTAGTCTTGGCAGTAATGCACCTAACGGATTAAGTATACCGCCTGGGGAGTACGGTCGCAAGATTAAAACTCAAAGGAATAGACGGGGACCCGCACAAGCGGTGGAGCATGTGGTTTAATTCGAAGATACGCGAAGAACCTTACCCGGACTTGATATCTAACAAATCATCTAGAGATAGAAGAGTGTCTGCTTGCAGAAATGTTAAGACAGGTGCTGCACGGCTGTCGTCAGCTCGTGTCGTGAGATGTTGGGTTAAGTCCCGCAACGAGCGCAACCCACGTCATTAGTTGCTAACAGTTCGGCTGAGCACTCTAATGAGACTGCCTTCGTAAGGAGGAGGAAGGTGTGGACGACGTCAAGTCATCATGGCCCTTATGTCCGGGGCGACACACGTGCTACAATGGCATATACAATGAGAAGCAATATCGCGAGATGGAGCAAATCTATAAAATATGTCCCAGTTCGGATTGGAGTCTGCAACTCGACTCCATGAAGCCGGAATCGCTAGTAATCGTAGATCAGCCATGCTACGGTGAATACGTTCCCGGGTCTTGTACTCACCGCCCGTCACACCATGGGAGTTGATTTCACTCGAAGCCGGAATACTAAATTAGTTACCGTCCACAGTGGAATCAGCGACTGGGGTGAAGTCGTAACAAGGTAACCGTAGGAGAACCTGCGGTTGGATCACCTCCTTTCTAGAGTACATATAGATATTCTCTCACAAGATATCTATAAGAAAGATATTCTCAATCATCCTTGTTTAGTTTTGAAAGATTGATAGACCTATAGGGGCCTATAGCTCAGCTGGTTAGAGTGCACCCCTGATAAGGGTGAGGTCACAAGTTCAAGTCTTGTTAGGCCCACCAGAGAATTTAATTGGGGAATTAGCTCAGCTGGGAGAGCGCCTGCTTTGCACGCAGGAGGTCAGCGGTTCGATCCCGCTATTCTCCACCATAAAATAGTTTAACTATATTAAGTCTAATTAGAGAGCTTAAAAATTTAAACTTTCTAATTAGACTTTTGTCTAAATGTTCTTTTAATTAATATTGTTAATAGTCACAAGCAAGTTTTAAAAACAATTTTACAGGACTTGTTAAAGATTTAAATTTCTATTCTCTTTGTATTTAATGCAAAAGTTTGACATCACAATCTATTTAGGATTTAAAACTTATCTAAATAGTAGTCAATGCTTTCCGTCTTGAGAGCTAGAATTTAAATATAGTAACATAAAGTTATCTTTAACAAGGAAGTGATGCGAATTAGAATAATCTAATATAGAAAAGGTAAGCTACAAAGAGCAAGTGGTGGATGCCTTGGCTAGTAGAGGCGATGAAAGACGTGCCAGGCTGCGATAAGTCTCGGGGAGCCGTCAAGGGGCTTTGATCCGGGAATTTCTGAATGGGGCAACCCAGTTAAGCGCGAGCTTAACTACCTAATATGGAGCGAACGAGGGGAATTGAAACATCTTAGTACCCTCAGGAAAAGAAATCAAAAGAGATTACGCTAGTAGCGGCGAGCGAACGCGTAAGAGGGCAAACCGTTAGTTTACTAACGGGGTTGTAGGACTGCAATATAGACTAAACTTAGCTAATAGAATAATTTGGAAAGATTAAGCATAGAGGGTGATACTCCCGTATATGAAAGCTTTGTTTTACTTAGCAGTATCCTGAGTAGGGCGGAACACGTGATATTCTGTCTGAAGCTGGGTAGACCACTATCCAACCCTAAATACTACTACTAGACCGATAGTGCACAAGTACCGTGAGGGAAAGGTGAAAAGAACTGAGGTGATCAGAGTGAAATAGAACCTGAAACCATTTGCTTACAATCATTCAGAGCCCTATGATTTATCAGGGTGATGGACTGCCTTTTGCATAATGAGCCTGCGAGTTGTGATGTCTGGCAAGGTTAAGGAAACCCGGAGCCGTAGCGAAAGCAAGTCTTAATAGGGCGTTTAGTCAGACGTTGCAGACCCGAAACGATGTGATCTATCCATGAGCAGGTTGAAACCGGTGTAAGAGCCGGTGGAGGACCGAACCCGCTAGCGTTGAAAAGCTATGGGATGACTTGTGGATAGGGGTGAAAGGCCAATCAAACATCGTGATAGCTGGTTCTCTCCGAAATATATTTAGGTATAGCGTCATGTAGTAACACTAGGGGGTAGAGCACTGAATGGGCTAGGGCATACACCAATGTACCAAACCCTATCAAACTCCGAATACCTAGTGTGTAATCATGGCAGTCAGGCGGCGAGTGATAAAATCCGTCGTCGAGAGGGGAACAACCCAGACTAACAGCTAAGGTCCCTAAATCTCATTTAAGTGGAAAACGATGTGGAGTTACTTAAACAACCAGGAGGTTGGCTTAGAAGCAGCCATCCTTTAAAGAAAGCGTAATAGCTCACTGGTCTAGTGATTCTGCGCGGAAAATATAACGGGGCTAAAATGAGTACCGAAGCTTTAGACTTAGTTTTACTAAGTGGTAGGAGAGCGTTGTATTTGCGTTGAAGGTATACCGGTAAGGAGTGCTGGAGCGAATACAAGTGAGCATGCAGGCATGAGTAGCGATAATTGGGGTGAGAATCCCCAACGCCGTAAACCCAAGGTTTCCTACGCGATGCTCGTCATCGTAGGGTTAGCCGGGTCCTAAGCAAAGTCCGAAAGGGGTATGCGATGGAAAATTGGTTAATATTCCAATGCCAACTATAATGTGCGATGGAAGGACGCTTAGAGTTAAGCAAGCTAGCGGATGGTAGTGCTAGTCGAAAGGTGTAGGTTAAGATCCAGGCAAATCCGGATCTTTTTAAGCCGAGACCCCACAGGCGTTTGAAGTTCTTCGGAACGGATAGCGAATTGCCGATACTGTCGAGCCAAGAAAAGTTTCTAAGTTTAGTTATAGTTGCCCGTACCGTAAACCGACACAGGTGGGTGGGATGAGTATTCTAAGGCGCGTGGAAGAACTCTCTTCAAGGAACTCTGCAAAATAGCACCGTATCTTCGGTATAAGGTGTGCCTAACTTTGTGAAGGATTTACTCCGTAAGCATTGAAGGTTACAACAAAGAGTCCCTCCCGACTGTTTACCAAAAACACAGCACTCTGCTAACTCGTAAGAGGATGTATAGGGTGTGACGCCTGCCCGGTGCTCGAAGGTTAATTGATGACGTTAGCTTTGCGAAGCGTTTGATCGAAGCCCGAGTAAACGGCGGCCGTAACTATAACGGTCCTAAGGTAGCGAAATTCCTTGTCGATTAAATATCGACCTGCATGAATGGCGTAACGAGATGGGAGCTGTCTCGAAGAGGGATCCAGTGAAATTGTAGTGGAGGTGAAAATTCCTCCTACCCGCGGCAAGACGGAAAGACCCCGTGGACCTTTACTACAGCTTGACACTGCTATTGGGATAAAAATGTGCAGGATAGGTGGGAGGCTTTGATCCATAGACGCCAGTTTATGGTGAGCCATTGTTGAGATACCACTCTTTTTTATTCTGATAGCTAACTAGCTTGAGTTATCCTCAAGTAGGACAATGTCTGGTGGGTAGTTTGACTGGGGCGGTCGCCTCCCAAAATGTAACGGAGGCTTACAAAGGTTGGCTCAGAACGGTTGGAAATCGTTCGTAGAGTATAAAGGCATAAGCCAGCTTAACTGCGAGACATACACGTCAAGCAGAGACGAAAGTCGGTCTTAGTGATCCGGTGGTTCTGTGTGGAAGGGCCATCGCTCAAAGGATAAAAGGTACCCCGGGGATAACAGGCTGATCTCCCCCAAGAGCTCACATCGACGGGGAGGTTTGGCACCTCGATGTCGGCTCATCGCATCCTGGGGCTGGAGCAGGTCCCAAGGGTATGGCTGTTCGCCATTTAAAGCGGTACGCGAGCTGGGTTCAGAACGTCGTGAGACAGTTCGGTCCCTATCTGCCGTGGGCGCAAGAAGATTGAGGAGAGTTGACCCTAGTACGAGAGGACCGGGTCGAACCAACCACTGGTGTACGAGTTGTTCTGCCAAGAGCACCGCTCGGTAGCTATGTTGGGATGTGATAACTGCTGAAAGCATCTAAGCAGGAAGCCAACTCCAAGATGAATCTTCTTTTAAGAGCTCATATAGACTATGTGTTTGATAGGCTGGGTGTGTAATGGATGAAAGTCCTTTAGCTGACCAGTACTAATAGCTCGTCTGCTTATCTTTTTATAAGCATCACTTCCTTGTTAAGGATAAAAACTTAATAAGATATGTTTTTGCAAAACTTTGTTTATGACTTTTAACTTTATCAAGTAGTGTTAAATAAGAGATTTATCTAATATATCTTTTATTTAACACTGCCCGTGACTATACAGACGAGGAAACGCCTTGCTCCATCTCGAACCAAGAAGCTAAGCTCGTCCTGGCTGATGATACTCTCCCTTACTGGGATGTTGGAAAAGTAGGTCGTTGCGGGCTTTGTTAATTTTAATCTTCTTTATCTAAGCAATCTTCTTTTAATATTATTTCTTAATTTATAACAAAATATCAAATCTTACATTTATTTATTTTTTAAATAATCAGACTTTTTATCTCTATGTTTATAAATATCTTTTAGTTTATGCTTTTATACAAGTGTTGACTAAAAACACCAAATATGATAGACTCCAAACCCAAATTTACCCAAAAAGGACAAAAATGAAAAAGATTATATTCTCACTATTAGCAGCAGCTTCTACATTACTAGCAGCCATAAATTTAAACACCGCCACAAAAGAAGAGTTAATGAGTTTAGATGGTATAGGATCTTCAAAGGCAGATGCAATAATAGAGTATAGAAAAGCAAATAAATTTAACTCAATAGAAGATATAAAAAATGTAAATGGTATAGGCGATAAGACATTTGAAAATTTAAAATCAGATATATCAGTATCAGGCACTACAAAAATAGACGACACAAAATCTAAAATAAAATCTAAAAAAGATGAGATAAAAGAAAAGGTAAGCAAAAAGAGTGATGAAGTAAAAGAGAAAAAAGATAGTGCTAAAGATGATAGTATAAAAGAGATAAAAGATAAGAAAGAAAGCCTAAAAGATAAAGCAGAGAAAAAGAGTAAAGCTAAAAAAGAGAAGAGCAAAGAGTAATAAATCTAGAAATTTATAAAAATTCTTACATAAAGTATATAAAAATAGTTAGGAGCGCATAGCGTTCCTAATAAATAAAATAGATTGGTTTTTTATATATCAGCCTACTTTTTAAATTCTATAACTTAGTTTGCCTGTTTTTTAAATTTTATAAATTAATAAGTTCATCTAATAGATCTTGTAAAGTAATACTCCTTAAACTATCCTCTAAAGCTTCTTGTGCTTTTAGGAGGGGAGGGGTTAAGGATTTTAGGGTGTTAGTTATAGGTGAGAGGGGACTTTAGGTGGGGCAATGTGCAAACTAGTTATAAATTCTGATTTATAAGATTCTCTATTTAATATTTTAAATAAGCTTACTATTGAATATTTTAAATACCTAGTTAAATTTATAAAAAACTCTATTTAGGTAAAGTCCTTCAGCTGGAGCTGGGATACGAGTTAGGGCAGAGCATCCATTAAGTGAAGCATTGATGAGCTCAGCACCATTTTTGATACTTAAGGCTTTAAGTAGATTTGCAACCATGAGCCGTACTTGAGCGCGTAAAAAGCCATTCGCTTTAAAAACTATGATAGTTTGGTTTTTGTATTCATAACAAAATGCCTTAAAAATTTCTCGCACTGGACTTTTTGTATCACTTCCTGTTTTCATATAGGAGCTAAAATCATGCTCGCCAACAAAATTAGATAAAATTTCATTTGCTTTTTTGATATCAAATTTTGGCAAAAAGACTTTATAGTTTGAGCTAAAAACATCAAATTCTCCATGATCTATAATGTATCTATAAGACCTTGCTACGGCATCAAACCTTGCTTGAAAATTTTCATCAACCAAATTTATATGTTTTATATGAATATTTGGATGCGCATGGCGGTTGATTAGCTCTTTTAAGTGCTCTAAATTTTTAAAATGATCGCCACAAATTACGCTTGAGCTTTGATTGATCGCATGGACGTTTTTGTCTGTACGTGAGCTAGAGACTATTTTTTCAAATATTCCAACGTGAGCTAGAGCGCATGAAAGCTCATCTTCTACGCCATTTTCATGTGGCTGAGTTTGCGAGCCTTGAAATTTGGAGCCATCGTAGCTATAAATTAGTTGGATTTTCATTAGTATCTTCGCATGATCTTGGCTTTAAAAAGCAAAATTCCTGTCAACAAAAAGACAAAAAATATGAGTGGAATCGCAAAAGCTGGCTTTGATGAAAATAGCATTATGAGTGTAAAATACCCAAATAAAACGCCAAATGTCCCAACATAAACCATGCCCTTTTCATATCTATAAGTAACGATGCCAAAGCTTATGGCAAAAAGTGTACTGGCAAGTGGAAATAGCGCAACAAGCACATATGTGCTAAGGTCTTTTCTTCTTTTTTCACTACTATTTGCCTCCGTCCAGTACTCTTTTATACTGCCTATATCGCTTATCTCTTCACTTTGGGCAGTCCTTATTTTCATGGATTTGAAGTTGCTTTGATGATAAATTTCATCTTTTATGTCATACATTTTTCCATCTACTAAAGAGAGTTCGATGCTTTGATTTGTATTAGTGATCTTTGCATTTTTAGCAGTGATTAAGCGTTGGGAGTCTTTAATGTAAGGATTAAACATCACAATATCTTTATAAGTAGTGCCGTTGTTATCTTGCATTTCACTGCCCACATAGACCATCCAGTCAGAGAATTTTTGTCCAAACTGAGTTGGCTTTAAATTTAGCTTTGCGACAGTCTTTTTATAATCAATAAAATTTGCATTTAGCTGTGCGGCTATTGGTATCATTATGGTAGCAATTACAAGTAGAGCAGTGCTTAAAAATGCTGAAAATATTAAGAAAAATTTAGCAATCTTATTTGGTGAGCCACCAAGCGTAAAAATAACGATACTTTCATTCTCTTTTGATAATCTAAAAAGAGTCATCGCAAGTGATACAAAAAATGCGATAGGCACGACAAAAAGTAGTACGCGTGGAAGCATAAATGAGTAGAGTTTAAAAAGCTCACCAAAGCTGATCTCAATGTAAGAAGTGATGCGCGCGATCTGGATGAAAAACACGATCGACATGATCAAAAAAAGCGTACTAAATAGCGACGCAAAAGTCCCTAGGAAGTTAAACAAAAGATATCTGTTCACTCTACTCATAAATAAACCTTAAAATTTCTAAAATTTGCTCTTTAAAAGCGTATGTAATAAGTAATCCAAGACTTAAAAACGGCACAAAAGCCAGCTCGTAGCTCTTTTTGTGAACGAGCGCATAGACTGGAAGTGTAAGAAGCGCTGCAAGATAGATCGCCACTAGAGCCAGTTTGACTGACAAGATAGCTCCGATGATCGCTGCTATAAAGATATCTGCGCTACCCATCGCTTCTTTTTTTATGGCAAGGCTTACGACAAATCTAAGCGCCCAAAAGATAAATGCAAAAAGGAATAAATTTAAAATCTGGGCAAAATTTCCTTTAAATATAAAAAGCATCAGAGCGTAGATAAATGCGAAAAATAGCGCCGCAAAAAGAAGCGGATCTGGCACAGCTTTATATCTTATGTCTATGACGCTAAGAGCTAGTAGCATAATAAAGCAAAGCCCTAAAAATAGCGCATAAAGCAAGGTTTCTACGCTTAAAATTTCGCCGCACTCTTTAAAAAAACAGATCAGAAAAAGTATCCCAGAAACTAGCTCGATTGCTGGATAGATGAGGCTTATTTTTTGCTTACAAAAGGCGCATTTGCCGCCTAAAAATAGCCACGAAAAAATTGGAACATTGTGATAAAAATTTAGCTTATGATCGCAGTTTGGGCAATGAGAAGCTGGAAAATTTATGCTCTCATTTCGTGGCAAGCGATATATCAGCACATTTGAAAATGAGCCCACGCAGATGCCAAAAACAAAAGCAAAAACGGCAAAAAAGATGACTAAATTATCCATTATCTCGCTAAACTCCGCCAAATCTTCGCTCTATGTTTTTAAATTTGCTAACGATATTTGCAAGCTCATTCTTGCCAAAGTCGGGCCAAAGTGTCGGTGTAAAAAATAGCTCTGCGTAGCTTGCCTGCCAGAGCATGAAATTTGAAAGCCTACTCTCACCACCAGTTCTAATGAGAAGATCCACCGGCTCGCTCTCATCAAGTGCTGCATTTAGGCTCGCATCGTTTATCTCGCAGCCTTCTAAAGTTAGCTTTTTCACAGCTCTAATGATCTCATCTTTTGAGCCGTAGTTTATCGCTAAATTTAATAATAAATTTTTATTCTCTCTTGTAGCGTTTTTGGTGATCTCTATCTCGTTTTTTAGCTCATCGCTAAATGGTGAAATATCGCCGATTGTGTTAAATTTGATCCCATTTTTTATAAAGTCAGCACGCTTTAAAATGAGAAATTTCTTAAGCAAATTCATCAAAAACTCGACCTCTTTTTGTGGTCTTTTCCAGTTTTCAGTACTAAATGCGTAAAGACTTAAAATTTTCACGCCATTATCGATACAAAATTCGCACATATCGCTTACTACATTTGCTCCGGCTTCGTGCCCATTTGTCCGTAAAAATCCACGTTTTTTAGCCCAGCGTCCATTTCCATCCATGATAATAGCAAGGTGGTTTAATTCATTCAATCTTTAGCCTTTTATATCAATAATTTGTTCTTTTTTGCTCCAAAGAGCACTTACATTTTGCACTGTTATGTTGGCGCTAAATTCACTTTTTAACAAGCTAGCTACATTATTAAATGGAGTGGCGATCTCGTATAAAACTTCATCTTTAAATTTAAAAATAAGTGGAGCAAAATTTGAAAATATTAAAAAAATTTTCATATCACTCTCCTCTTTTTTTAGCTGAAAAACGCCGTTTATGCCATTATAAATAAATGGTATATGCACGACATTTTCTTGCAGAGCAAAGAGTATTTTTGCTAGCACTTTCATCTCGTCTTTTGTTTTAGCTTCACTTAAACTTTTAAATAAATAGTCATAAAACCACGATAAATTCTCATTTTCTATCAAATTTTCGATAAGATTTAGCCCATCAGCCAAGATATCTTCGTCTAAAATTCTTGGCTTTTCGTATAAATTTTTTATGACGATATTTTCGCCCTGGCTTTGCACCTCGCCCCAGTATCTCGAGCCTACGTTTAGCTCTTTTGCGCTTTTTGTGTTTAAATTTCTATTTGCGAAATTTAAAATGTATCTGTTAAAACCGATCTTTTGGCTTACCAAGATACTAAGCGGAAGTGACGAATTTATAGCTACTAACGGTGAATTTGCATTTTTTGCTATTTTTTGAATGCGAGAAATTTTCTCTATCATAAATTTGCCGCTAGCTCCACGATATGTCTTGCGATCTCGTCTTTTGTGGCAAGCGGCAGCAAAGTTTCACTATTTTTCGTGATGAAATTTACCTCATTTTGCTCGCTTGCAAAGCCATTTTTCTCACCCAAGATATTTAGACAAACTGCGTCAAGCCCCTTTTGCTCTAGCATTGCTCTAGCGTTTTTGTGTGCGTTCTCACTTGAGATTTCAAGCTTAAAGCCGATCTTTTTACATTTAAACTCTTTTAAGCTTTGCAAAATATCGACATTTCTCTTTAGACTTAAGCTTAAATTTTCGCCAACGTCCTCTTTTTTTATCTTGCCATCAATTTTTGTCGGTACAAAATCACTCACCGCAGCACACATTACAAGCAAATTTGCACTCTCACACTCGCTCTTGCAAAGCTCTAAAAGCTCACTGCTTGAGCTAAATTTAAGGCACTCAAACGGCTCGTTACTAGTTTCAAAGCTAGCAAGCAGTTTTACCTCCGCACCTGCGTAGAAAAAGGCTCTAGCCAAGGCTCTTGCCATCTTGCCACTTGAGAAATTTGTAATGGCTCTAACATCATCTATCTTTTCAGTCGTTGCGCCACCAGTGATCACTACTTTTTTACCTGCAAAAAGAGGCCTACTAAGCCTTTTAATGGCGGCTTCTACTATCACCTCAGGACTCGCAAGACCACCCTTGCCAACGTCACCACAAGCTAGAGTTTTTAAAACCGGCTCAACCACTAAAGCACCGTTTTTCTTTAAAATTTCAAGCGAATTTTGCGTAGCGAAGTGCTCGATCATATTGTTATTTGCAGCCGGAGCTACAACTAAAGGCACGTGTGAGGCGGCGATTAGTGTTTGCATGAAGACATTATCACAGATACCAGCTGTTAGTTTATTTATCGTATTTACAGAGGCTGGAGCGATGAGAACTAGATCCATTTTAGAGTAGGCTATGTGATTTACGCCATCTTGCCAGTTTTGTGTTTGTGAGCTTAAAATTTTATGCTCACTTAGCGCCTCAAAGCCGCTTACACTGCAAAATTCAAGTGCTCCGTCACTTAAAGCCACATAAACATCAGCGCCTTGCTTTTTAAGCAGTGATAAAATTTCGAATGCCTTGTAAAAGGCGATACTGCCGCAAACGGCTATTAAAATCTTCTTATTTTTTAACATCGTCTTTGCCAAAGAATTTCTCAAAAAAGCCGCTTTTGTTCTCTTGTCGAGTTCTGCTAATCGCCAATGCACCGCTTTCAACATCTTTTGTGATAGTGCTTCCTGCTGCGATGATGACGTTATCAGCGATATTTACAGGGGCAACTAGTTGCGTATCTGAGCCAACAAAAACGTTTTTGCCGATTTTGGTTTTGTATTTTGCCTTGCCGTCGTAGTTGCATGTGATAGTGCCACATCCGATATTTGTGCCACTTTCTATCTCGCAGTCGCCAAGATAGCTCAAATGCCCAGCTTTTACGCCGCTCAAAACGCCTTTTTTTATCTCGACGAAATTTCCTATATGTGTGTCAGAAATTTCAGAATTTGGCCTTATATGAGCTAGTGGGCCGATGTCTGAGTTTTTGATGATGCTACTTTCGATCACTGATGAGCTTTTGATGATGCTCTCTGTGATGACGCACTCGCCAAGGATGCTTACGTTTTCTTCTAGCACGCATTCGCCTTCAAATTTAGCTCTGCTGTCTATGAAAATGCTCTCAGGCATGCGCATCAAAACGCCAGCTTTCATCAAATTTTGCTTGATCTCATCTTGCATTATTTTTTCAGCGATACTAAGCTGAAATTTATCATTTATGCCCATGAAATTTTGTTCATTAACATTTACTGCAACGCACTTTAAGCCCTTTTCATTTGCTATTTTTATGGCATCAGTTAGGTAGTACTCTTTTTGCGCGTTTTGGTTGCTTATGAGCGGTAAAATTTGCTCTAGCGCTTCGCGCTTAAAGCAGTAGCAGCCAGCATTTACGCTTTTTATCGCAAGCTGCGCTTCGCTAGCATCTTTTTGCTCGACGATACCTTCAACTTTGCCGTTTTTTATGATGACTCTGCCGTAGCCAAAAGGATTTGCTGCTTCAAATGAGCTCATAACCACGTCCGCTTCAGCATTTGCTAGACGCATTAGATCGGTTGATTTTACAAGAGGCATATCGCCACAAGTTACAAGCACCTTTTCGCCACTTAAATTTACGCTTTTTATCGCTCCAGCAGTACCTGGGAAATTTGTATGATCTTGCTCAAAAATTTTAGTTTGAGGGAAAATTTCTTTTATTTTTTGACTAATTAACTCTTTTTCGTAGTGAAGCACGACGCTAACGTCATTTGTGATCGCATAAGCTTGCTTTAAGATGTGAATGATCATTGGCTCACCGCAAAGTTCAAATAGGACTTTTGGACGTTTTGATTTCATTCTGGTGCCAAGACCAGCCGCTAAAATTATGATTGAAGTATTGTTCATTTTTAAGCCTTTTAACGTTAAAAATTTCGCAGATTGTAGCAAAAAATGCCAAACATTTTTTTTAATTTAACGATTGTTTCAACAAAAAGCTAATAAAATAGCAATTCTTAAGAATTTATAAATAAAGTGAGCTTAAATGGATTTAGGAACCGTCGTCGGCTGGGTTTTGACCCTGGTGCTTTTGTTTGGATCAATGGCGATAGGCGTTGGTATAGGACCATACATCGATATTCCTTCTGTGATGATCGTTTTTGGTGGTACTATCGGCGTTATGATGGTTGGCTTCAAGATGGAGACGCTTAAAGGAATTGGTAAATTTTATGGCATTGCTGTTAAGCCATCAGTCGTAGTAAATTTACCTGAGACTATAAAAAAAATAGTCGATTATTCAACTAAAGCTAGACGTGATGGTATCTTATCGCTCGAAAGCGAAGTAAATAATGAGACAAATCAGTTTTTAAAAAGAGGCCTCTCAATGGCGGTCGATGGCAATGAGCCAGATGCGATTAGAGCGCTTTTAGAGATTGATATCGATCAAACTAGCACAAGACATTCAAATAATATTAAAATTTTTGAGCAAGTCGGCGGTTTTGCGGGTGCTATGGGTATGATCGGAACGCTAATCGGTCTTGTTGCGATGCTTCTTAACATGTCAGATCCTAGTGCGATCGGTCCATCAATGGCGGTTGCCTTGCTTACGACACTTTATGGTGCGATGATAGGTAACATCATAGGTGCGCCTGTGGCAAATATCCTCTCTATTCGCGATGCTGATGAAGCACTTGAAAAACAAGTCGTACTTGAGGGAATCATGTCGATACAAGCAGGTGATAATCCAAGAACGCTTGAAGCTAAACTCTTAGCATTTTTACCACCAAAAGATAGAAAAAGTCAGTTTGAATAATGGGTAAGTTAATAAAACCAGAAGAGTGTCCAAAATGTATGCCTGAGTGGCTAGCTGCTTTTGGCGACCTCATGTCACTTTTGCTTTGTTTTTTCGTTTTATTGCTTTCTATGGCGACAATGGATGCTAAAAAGATGGAGGCTGCCGTTGGCTCACTAGCTGGTGCTTTAAGTGTGCTTGAAGGTGGCGCTAGACCTGAAAATCAGATAGAAAAAGAGACGGATCCAGAAAATACTCGTGCAAAAAAGGTAAGCAAGCAAAAGGGCTCACAAAGTGAGCTAAATATGAATGTTAAAAAGATAAATGAGCTGCTAGCTGCTAGTGGAGCGCCCGAGATTACGATGGAAGAGAGTGAAGATGGCTTTATCGTAAGGCTTCCAGCAGCTATGCTTTTTGATAAGGATAGTGCTGAAATTTCTGGCGAAGATGCGAAGCTATTTTTAAAACGAATAGGCATGATTGTGGCGAAAATGCCTAATGATGTAAAAGCCGATATTATCGGCCATACAGATAATATAGAACCAAGCAAAGACTCAGCTTATAAAAATAACTGGCAGCTCTCAACTGCAAGGGCTTTAAGCGTAGTTGAAGAGTTAATTAACGATGGCGTGCCACAAAATAGAATAATAGCTTCTGGCAAAGCTTCGTTTGATCCGATCGCTAGCAACGGTACAGAAGAGGGTAGAGCTAAGAATAATAGAGTAGAAATTCACTTCATATCGCTTGAGCCAAAAAATAAAGAGGCTACTAAGAAAAGTATCCTTGATATGAGGAATTAGTCGTGAAAGCACTGCTTGCTTTAGCGGTTTTACTTTGCACGGTTTTTGGGGCTGATCCTGCGCTACCAACTATAAATTTAAGTCTAAATTCTCCAACAAATGCCGAGCAACTTGTAAATTCTCTAAACGTTTTACTAATCCTCACCGCACTTGCACTCGCTCCTTCGCTCATTTTTATGATGACAAGTTTTTTAAGGCTTGTTATCGTATTTTCATTTTTACGCCAAGCGATGGGCACGCAACAAGTGCCTCCTTCAACAGTGCTTATCTCGCTTGCGATGGTTCTTACCTTTTTTATCATGGAACCAGTTGGGCAAAAGAGCTATAATGATGGCATAAAGCCTTATATAGCTGAGCAGATAGGTTATGAAGAGATGCTTGATAAAAGCTTAAAGCCATTTAAAGAATTTATGGTAAAAAACACAAGAGAAAAAGACCTTGCACTTTTTTTTAGGATTAGAAATTTACAAAATCCAGCAAATATCGAAGAAATACCGCTAAGTATCGCAATGTCAGCTTTCATGATAAGTGAGCTAAAGACATCTTTTGAGATAGCATTTTTGCTCTATTTGCCATTTCTTGTCATCGACATGGTCGTAAGCTCAGTGCTAATGGCTATGGGTATGATGATGCTTCCTCCTGTCATGATCTCACTACCATTTAAACTGCTCATATTCGTGCTTGTTGATGGCTGGAATTTACTAATAGGAAATCTTGTAAAAAGCTTTCACTAATGAAAAAATTTTTATTCATTTTTTTGCCGGTATTTTTGCTTGGTTCAAATTTAAGCGTGATCGCAAACAAGGCAACGCAAAATGAAATTTCAAAGATCAAAGAGCTTGAGTTAAAAAGAGCAAATTTAAGCGATGAAGCTACGTTAAGCTCATATATGCCAAGCCTTAGCCTAGAGGGCTCATACGGCAAAAATGCAAGCACTTTTCCAAGTGTAGTCGCTAAAGAGTCAGCCGGTGTGCTAGCTAGGATTGATTTTTTGCTTTATGACGGCGGAGCGAGAGAGGCTAGGCTAAAGATGAGCCAGCTTTTAAAAAACAAAGCCGCCATAGCAAGTGATGAAGCCAAAAACTACCTTGCACTTAAGGCTGTAAATTTATACTTTAATGCAGCTGCACTTGAAAATATAATCACAGCCAAGCAGGCTCAAGCAAATTTTTTAAAAGGCGTTTTAGACAAGCTTGAAAAGGCAAACGTTGCAGGCCTTGCCGCAAAAGATGAGCTTGAAAATGTAAGGGCTAAATATTACTTAGCAAATAGCACGCAGCTTGAATATAAAAACAAAATGGAGCAAATCTTAAATGAGATAAATTTGCTAACTGGTGAGCAAATTTTGCCAGTAGCTGGAGCAAAGATGGCTGATATTAGTTCAAATTTAGCTTCAAAGAATGCTGAGCTTGATAGACTAAGCCAAGATGTATTTTTAGGCGAGGCAAAGCTTATCGAGGCAAAGGCTGGTTTTTTACCCCAAATAATGCTTTATGACACATATGGATTTTATAAAAATAATTACGATATCGATCTAGGCAGGCTTAGCTCTTACCGCTCATACGTGGATAAATACTTAAAAGAAGATACTCATGGTAATAAATTTGGTATCGCTTTTAAATGGAAAATTTTTGATTTTTTCGCCACTAGTAAGATGAGTCAGGCTCAAAAGATCGCGCTTGATGAGGCAAGGCTAAATTTGGAGTACAAAAAGCGTGAAAATGAGACAAAGCTTAAAAATTTGCAAAGTGAAATCGTGGTGCTTACTTCAAAAATCGCTTCACTAAATGAATATGTAAGAGCAAGCGATTTGGCATTAAAAGCTAGCTATGAAAAGTATAACTCTGGGCTTTTGGGATATAGCGATCTGCTTGAGGCACTCTCTCAAAAATTTGATGCCATTAGCCTTTTTGAGAGTGCAAAAGATGAGCTTGAGATTAAAAAAGCGGAGTTCTTTTTTGAAAATGGTGAGAGCATTTTAGAGAGGATTAGAGATTGAAAAAGCTGATAATTTTGATGATATTTGGTATTTTTTCATTTGCTAGTGAAGAAATTTTTGCTGACTTTGAAGTCTATGCCAAGCAAAGCTCAAAGCTTGCATTTGAGAGCAGTGGTAAAGTGGATAAAATTTTTGTAGATGTTTCAAGTCATGTTAAAAAGGGCGACGCTTTAGCTAGCCTTGATCAAAGCAGCTTAGAAATCGCTCTTAAAAAGGCAAAAAATGATCTTGAGCTGGCAAAAAATGCTAGTGAATTTGCAAAAAATACTTTAAGTAAATTTACTCAAGTAAGGGATGTCACTTCAAAGCAAGAGTTTGACGAGGTAAAGTATAAATTTGACGAAGCGATACTTCGGGTTCAAAGTGCACAAATCGCCATTTTAAATGCGCAAGATCGCCTTAAAAAAGCTGTTTTAAAAGCTCCATTTGATGGCGTTATCGCTAGTAAAAACATTGAGCTTGGAGAGGGTATTTCGCCACTTAGTCCAGCTTTTGTTTTAAATTCAAATGAGGCAAAAATTTTAATAGCGATCGATGAAAAATATGTAGATTTGGTAAAGATTGGCGATACATTTAAATTTAAACTTGACGCAACAAGCAATGAAAAAGAGGTAAAAATCGCTCTCATCTATCCAGAGATCAAGCGAGAGACTAGAAAATTTTACGCCGAAGCTTACGATGTGGGGATGAAGCCAGGCATGTTTGGTCAAGGAAAAGTGATAATCGGCGAAAATAAATGATAAAAACAGCCATAAATCGCCCCATAACTACGCTTATGATTTTTTTAAGCCTCGTTGTCTTTGGTATCTACTCGCTAAAGACGATGAATGTAAATTTATACCCGCAAGTAAATATCCCAATCGTTAAGATCACGACCTACGCAAATGGCGATATGAACTACATCAAGACAAAGATCACGCAAAAGATCGAGGATGAGGTCTCAAGCATCGAGGGAATAAAAAAGCTTTACTCAACTAGCTTTGACAACCTAAGCGTGGTAAGCATCGAATTTGAGCTAAACAAAGACCTAGAGAGCGCCACAAACGACGTCCGCGACAAGATGCAAAAAGCACGCCTAAACGCAAACTACGAGATAGAAAAGCTAAATGGTCTCTCGTCATCTGTCTTTAGCCTCTTTATCACAAGGCTTGATGGTAATGAAACCAAGCTCATGCAAGAGATCGATGACGTGGCAAAGCCATTTTTAGAGCGCATAAGCGGCGTTTCAAAGGTCAAGACAAATGGCTTTTTAGAGCCAGCGGTGAAAATTTTACTAGATAGATTTAAGCTTGATAAAAACGCCCTTAGTGCAAACGAAGTGGCAAATTTGATAAAGGTTGAAAATTTAAAAGCACCTCTTGGTAAGATAGAAAATGAGCAGATCCAAATGGCGATCAAGTCAAATTTCAGCGCCAAAAGCATAGATGAGATAAGAAATTTAACGATCAAGCAAGGGGTTTTTTTAAAAGATATCGCAAGCGTTGATCTTGCTTACAAAGACGCAAATGAAGCAGCGATAATGGATAAAAAAAGTGGCGTCTTGCTTGGCCTTGAGCTAGCTCCAGACGCAAACGCTCTAACCGTGATCGCTCTAGCTAAGTCAAAGCTAGATCAGTTTAAAAGCCTACTTGGTGGCGAATACGACGTAAAAATAGCTTATGATAAGAGCGAAGTGATACAAAAACACATCGATCAAACCGCCTTTGATATGATCCTTGGCGTCTTGCTAACCATCGTGATCGTATATCTGTTTTTAAGAAATTTCTCGATCACTATCATCTCAGTCGTAGCGATACCAACTAGCATCGTAGCGACATTTTTCATCATAAATGCCCTAGGATACGACATAAACCGCTTAAGCCTCATAGCGCTGACCCTTGGTATCGGAATTTTCATCGATGATGCGATAGTTGTCACTGAAAATATCGCTAGCAAGCTAAAAGATGAGCCAAATGCCCTAAAAGCAAGCTTTGCAGGTATAAAAGAGATAGCATTTAGCGTCTTTGCGATCTCGCTCGTGCTGCTTTGCGTCTTCGTGCCTATCGCCTTTATGAGCGGCATCGTTGGCAAGTACTTTAACTCCTTTGCGATGAGCGTGGCAGCTGGCATCGTCATCTCATTTTTTGTGAGCATATTTCTCGTGCCAATGCTTAGTGCAAGGTTTGTAAATGCTAAACAAAGTGGCTTTTTTCTAAAAAGTGAGCCATTTTTTGAGGCACTTGAAAATGGCTATGAGAAAATTTTAGCTTTAGCGCTTAAATTTAAGCTCATATTTTTAGCTATAACGATTGCGGTTGTTGTTTGCTCGTTTGGGCTGGCTAAATTTGTAGGCGGTGACTTCATGCCAAGCGAGGATAACTCGGAGTTTAACATCTACTTTAAGCTCGATCCCTCACTTAGCCTGCAAGCTAGCAAAGAGAAGCTAAAAGATAAAATTTCACTCATAAATGCCGATCCTCAGGTAGCTTACGCCTACTTCATCCTTGGCTACACAGACGCCAAGCAGCCTTATCTTGTAAAGGCTTACGTTAGACTAAAGGAGCTAAAAGATAGAGCTAATCACGAGCGGCAAAACGCTATCATGCAAAGTTTTCGTGACAGACTAAAGAGCGATGATATGAGCGTCATCGTGGCTGATCTGCCAGTGGTTGAAGGTGGCGATGTGCAGCCAGTTAAGCTTACTATCACCTCTGAAAATGGCAAAGAGCTAGAGAAATTTGTACCAAAGATTAGCAAAATGCTAAAAGAGATAAATGACGCAACGGACGTAAATTCTCCTGAAGAAGATCTGCTAAAGCGTGTGCAAATTTCTATTGATGAAGATAAGGCAAAGAGGCTAAATTTAGACAAAGCCAGCGTTGCAAGCGCCGTTTATAGCGCATTTAGCCAGAACGAGGTCTCTGTTTTTGAAAACGAAAATGGCAAAGAGTATGAGCTTTATATGCGTCTTGATGATAAATTTAGAAGCGATACAGATGATATCTTAAAGACTAAAATAAGAAGCAACGAGGGCTTTTTCGTGACACTTGGCGATGTGGCGACGATTAGTTTTGAGCAAAAGCCAGCTAGTATTTCGAGGTTTAATAGAGCTGATGAGATCAAATTTCTAGCAAATACCAAAAATAACGCTCCGCTAAATAGCGTGGCAAATGAAATTTCAAAGAAGCTTGATGAAATTTTGCCAGCAAATTTCAAGTATAAATTTCTAGGATTTGTTGAGCTGATGGATGATACGAACGCCTCTTTTATCTTTACGGTGAGCGCTAGTGCGGTACTTATTTATATGGTGCTTGCTGCACTTTACGAGAGCTTTTTGCTGCCATTTCTCATCATGCTTGCCATGCCGCTTGCCTTTTGTGGCGTGGTGATTGGCCTTTTTATAAGCGGCAATCCATTTAGCCTTTTTGTCATGGTTGGCGTCATATTGCTCTTTGGCATGGTCGGTAAAAACGCCATTTTGGTGGTTGATTTTGCAAACCACTTTGCAAATAGCGGCATAGAGGCAAACGAAGCTGTGAAAATGGCTGCAAAAAAGCGCCTAAGGGCTGTTTTGATGACCACTTTTGCGATGATATTTGCTATGCTGCCACTTGCACTTAGCAGGGGTGCTGGCTTTGAGGCAAACTCACCTATGGCTATAAGCATCATCTTTGGGCTCATTAGCTCGACCTTACTTAGCCTGCTTGTCGTGCCAGTGCTTTTTGCATGGGTTTATAATCTTGATAAATTTATAAGAAAATTTTATGAAAGGGAGAGAATTTGAAGAAGATTTTAGCGGTTTTGCTCTTTGCTTTGCCTCTTTGGGCTGGAAATTTACTAGAGATCATCGCTCTAGCGCAAAGTGCAAGGCTTGAGAGTTTGAAAGAATTTAATAAAAATGAATATATAAATAAAAATAAGAGTAAAAAGCTAAATTTATCCCTTGATGGTAGATATACCTTTGTGCCTGATGAGATAAAGGGTGGATATATGACAAAGGCAGGCTCGATCACGGCAAAGGTTGAGTATCTTATCTTTGACGGCGGTGCGAGCGAGGCTGCTGATAAAATTTTAGACCACAAGGGCGTGGAGAAAATTTACAAAGATGAAGAGCTGATGAATCTCACTGCTTTTCAGGTCGCAAAGGTCTATTTTAACGCCGTTGCACTAAATTCGCTTATAAATTTAGAGACAAAATTTGTAGATAGCTTTGCTAAGGCTGCGGCTGAAAATGAGTTTTGGTTTGAGTATGGTGAGATCGATAAGAGTGAATTTGATGCGATAAATTTCACGTTAAATAAAAAAAGAGCTGAGCTTGACGAGCTTGGGCTTAAGCTAGCCGAGCTAAACTCAAGGATAAATTTGCTCTCAAACGGCGAGATCGGCTTTAATGCTGGCTCAAAGATAATGATGCCAGATTTTAGCAAAGATGATATAAGTGCAAAACTTGGGGCGATGGAGCAAGAAAAATTTATAAAAGAGCAAGAAAATGAGAAGCAAAAGAGTAAATTTGCTCCAAAAATTTACTTAAAAGATACGCAAAGTGTGAATAATAACAGCTTTAAAAAAGGTGAGAGGACGACTTCGCAGATGATAGGTGCTTACGCTGATGCGAACAAGCCTAGAGTGGAGTTTGAGTGGAAGCTGCCTGATAGCTTAAGTCTTAGCAAGCAAAGTCAAGTTAAACGCATTGAAGAGCAAAAGGCGGCACTTGATCTAAGCGATGAAGAAAATAGGATAATCACTCGCCTAAAAGAGCTAGAAAGCACGATCAAAGGCTTAAATGCAAAGTTAAATTTGCAAGATTTGAAGCAAGATAAGCTTGATAGTGATTTTATTGATTTGTTAAATGGCTATCTTGATGGCGAGATAAAATATGAAGAATTTTTGTTTGTGAGTGAGAAAAATTTTAGTGATAGGGCAAATTTTATACTTGATGGCGATTTGCTTGAGCTAAATAAGCTTGAGTATTTTTTTGAATGTGCAAGAAAAATAAATGAGGTGATAATTGAATAAACTGATCTTTGTAACCATTTTGTGGGCGTTTAGCTTTAGTTTGATAGGTGAGTTTTTAGCTGGCAAGGTTGATAGCTATTTGGCTGTTTTTATTCGGGTTGTGCTTGCGAGCTTAGTCTTTTTGCCATTTACAAAATTTCGTGGTATCAGTCCAAAGCTAGCATTTGGCATAATGGCGATCGGAGCGGTGCAAATAGGGTTTATGTATCTATTTTATTACAATTCATTTTTGTATCTAAGCGTGCCAGAAGTCGCACTTTTTACCATTTTTACGCCGTTTTATGTGACGCTCATCTACGACGCATTTAGCTTTAAATTTAGACCACTTTATCTATTTAGCGTTGGTGTTGCGGTTTTTGGAGCTTTGGTTATAAAATACGGCGCTATAAACGATGGTGTATTAAAAGGCTTTTTGCTAGTGCAAGCGGCAAATATCTGCTTTGGAGCAGGGCAGAGCGCATATAAGGCACTTTTAGAAAAATTTGACGTCGATCAAAAAAATGTCTTTGGCTACTTTCACTTTGGGGCATTTTTTGTAGCTGTCGTTGCGCTTCTTACCCTTGGCAATCCAGCCAAATTTTCACTTACTTCAACTCAAATTTTAGTGCTTCTCTGGCTTGGAGTGGTCGCTAGTGGGCTAGGGTATTTTATGTGGAACAAAGGTGCTTGCGAAGTTGATAGTGGCGTGCTTGCTATCATGAATAACGCTCTCATTCCAGCTGCCATCATCGTAAATTTAGTCTTTTGGCAAAAGGATACAGACTTAACTAGGCTAATTTTAGGCGCTGTCATAATGTATATATCTTTGATAATTCATAACAAGATAATGAAATTTTATGGTATGAAGATCGCTTAGGCGTAAATTTTATAGCCAGCAACGAAAAAGCATAAAAGCCCAAGTAGTGGCAAGATGTAGAATATGGATCTAAATTTTATAGCTAGAAGCGAAGCGATATTATAAAAGATAAAAATAATAGCTGGCACGAAAATTTTAGTCGAGCTTAGTCTAAAATTTAAAACATTATTTAGCAATCCATCAAAAATGTCGCCATACGAAGCCATATGAAGTATGGCGCTTAATGGATAAAAAACGCTAAAGATGTAGTTGATAGCAAGGACGCTAAGCTGCTGTAAGCTAATGAGCGGAAAGAAATAAAGCACGCAAATTTCCATTGCAAAGCAAACATATAAATTTAAAAGTATAAGATGAATGAAAGGTAAAAATTTATCTTTTAGGTGTTTAAAATATAAAAATATGTAAAAAACGCCCATAAGTGAAAAGTAAAAACCTACACTAAAAAGTAGCTGCGGAAAGAGCGATATGCTAACAAGCGCTACTATAAAAAGTGTCTTGAAGTTTAAAATTTTAACACCTTTTAACGTGCAATAAAATCCTAAAATGCTCATTAAGAACGCTCGCAAAAAGCTTGGTATAAAGCCTATTATAAAAAAGTAAAATGACAAGACTATAAAAACGATAATAGCTAGATCAAAGTTGTAGTTTCTAAAAGGTAAAAACCTCGCATATAAAAATTTTAAAAGCGGCCTAAATACAAAAAATATAACCGCACTTATGAAACCTAAATGATAGCCACTTATGGCTATAAGATGCGCTATACCAAGGTGCGAGACGTCATCTCTTAGCTTGCCGTCAATGCTTGTGCCTAAAAATAGAGCCGAGTAGAGTTGTGAAATTTTGCTATTTTCATGCTGGGCGTAGATTATTGATTGTAGTTTTTGGTTGATATTTAGCGTGGCTTTTTGTGGCAGTTTTTCGCGTGAAAAGCTAGGCATGTAAAAGGAGGAAGCAAGATAGTCTTTAAAACTAACGTCTAAATTTATGACGCTTAGAAATATATTATCTCCGGCTTTAAAGTCATCTGTTTTAGCCCCAAGCGTATAAAATGAAAACTCATCAGTCTTAAGCTTTAAAATTTGCCTTTTCTTGCCGTCATCTCCAAGCTTTTCGTAGCTAGAAATCACGGTTGCTGTTAGCTCTTGTTCGCCTTTGTCCATAAAAATTTGATATTTATGATAGTTAATAGCTAAATTTACAGAAAAAATACAAAGGCAAAACAGACAAAATATAGTAAAAATTTCTCTATTTTTTAAAGCTTTAAAACGCATCAGCCTTCAAATGAAACATCAGATACTGGCATTGCAGACATATCTTCAAACCTTGAGTGTTGCTTTTGAAAGAGCACATCAACTGAACCAGTTTCGCCATTTCTATTTTTGCCAACGATGATCTCAGCCTTTTCTTGAAGCTTATTAAAGACGTGATTGCTCTTGTACTCTTTGCCCTCGGCACTTGCGCGTTTTTCTTTCTCTTTTTCTTCTTGTTCTAGATAAAACTCATCTCTATAAACAAAAAGAATGATGTCAGCATCTTGCTCGATTGCGCCTGATTCTCTTAGATCGCTTAGCATAGGGCGCTTGTTTGCGCGAGATTCTAGGCTTCTATTTAGCTGAGAAAGGGCGATGATTGGCATATCTAGCTCGCGTGCTAAAAGCTTTAATCCACGAGAAATTTCAGCTATTTGGACATGACGATCAGCGTAGTTATTTGTACTCATCATAAGACCGATGTAGTCAATCACACAAAGTGAAATTTCAGGATGCATAGCCTTTAGTTTTCGCATTTGTGTTCTTACTTGATGGATATTTACATAGCCACTATCATGCACAAAAAGCTTGCTAGCAGCAAACTCCTCGCAAGCATCGCTAAATCTAGCCAACGCTTCATCATCCATCTTTGCAGTCATTATATCTTGAAGTGGGATAGAGGTCTTGCTTGCTAGCATTCTCATCATTATTTGCTCAGCTGGCATCTCGAGTGAGAAAAAAACAACTCCAGTATTATTTTTTAAAACCTGACTCATAAAATTTAAACAAAGCGTCGTTTTTCCCATGCCTGGACGAGCTGCGACGATGATGAGGTCTCCATTTTTAAAGCCCTTTATCATCTCATTTAGCTTTTTAAATCCAGTATCAAGTCCAACGATATCTTTTTCGCCAAGTAAAGCTTGAGCATTAATATGATCCATCATTTTCATGATGATCTCTTTGCCTTCTTTTATAACTCCAGTGCTTCCACCTTCTATCAAAGAGTAAAATTCCTGGCTAAGATCATCGACCATATCGCGGCTTGGCTTGTCTTCATTTACTTTGCTTGGTATATTGTGAGCGATCTTTACAAGACTTCGTTTTATAGATTTTTCTCTTAGTTCGTTTGCGTATTTTTGAATGTCTATTAGGGAGTTTGTGCCCAAAATATCTAGTATTAGCTCTTCGTCGTATTTTTCGCCAAGTCTATTTTTTAAAAATGGCATAGTTATAGGATCATCGCTATTTAGGCATGCTACCATTGCATCGTATATTTGCGAATGCCCTTTTAGATAAAAATCCTTTGCCTTAACAATGTCAAAAATTTCACCTAAAATATCGTTGTTTTGCAAAATGGAGCTTAGTATAGCTCGCTCCATATCAATGTCGTAAAGGTGGGTAAATTCTATCTCGTTAACTCTTTGCTTTGCCACAACTTTTCCTTTAGTCCCTACTTTTTATCTCGTCATCGATCTCTTGTAAAAATCTATCCACAAGCTCGCTCTCAGGCAGTCTTGCGACCACTTCGCCGTGACGCATGATCATGCCATTGCCTTTTCCAAATGCTATGGCAACATCTGCGCCCTTTGCCTCGCCGATCGCATTTACCACGCAGCCCATGACTGAAACGTTTAGCGGCTCTTTTATACCTTTTGTTTTTTCTTCTACGAGCTTTACTGCCGCCATTAGATCAGCTTGCAAACGCCCACAAGTTGGGCATGAGATGATATTTAGTCCCTCTTTTTGGCGGCCGCTATCTTTTAAGATCGCTTTTGCGACTTTTATCTCCTCTTCAAGCTCGCCAGTTATGCTAACTCTCATCGTATCGCCTATACCCTCAAGCAAAAGCCCGCCAAGTGCGATCGCGGACTTGATAGTCGCGTGAAAAGTGGTACCTGCCTCTGTTACACCAAGATGAAACGGATAGTTTGTCTTTGGTCGAAGCGCTCTATAAGCTTGCATCGTGCGCTCTACGTCGCTTGATTTGAGCGAAATTTTAATGTCCGTAAAGTCAAAATCCTCAAGAAGCTTGATGTTATACATAGCACTCTCCACCATCGCCTCCACCGTGCGGCCGTAGCGATCCTCAAACTGCTTTTCAAGCGAGCCAGAATTTACGCCTATGCGGATAGGCAGATTTCTCTGCTTGCAGGCATCAACGACTGCTTTTATATTTTTAGTGGAGCCGATGTTGCCGGGATTTATGCGGATAGCATCGACAAATTCGCTAACGATGAGTGCGTAGGTGTGGTTAAAATGAATGTCTGCAACGACTGGAATAGGTGAGCCTGCAACGATCTGCTTTAGCACGCTGGCATCCTCTTTGTCAAAAACTGCGCAGCGCACGATATCACAGCCGGCAAAATATAGCCTTTGTATCTGCTCAAGCGTGCCTTTTACGTCTTTTGTCTTTGAAAATGTCATCGACTGCACGGAGATCGGTGCGTCACCGCCTATTAAAACATTGCGAATTTTTATCTGTTTTGTTGGGTATCGTTGCAAAATTTTGCCTTTAAATTTTTATTGGGGATTATAAAGAAAAATGGCTTTTAAAAGGCTTGAAAATTTATTTTTAATAGTTTATAAAAATTAGTATTTTTATTGGATGTAGTTTCTAAAATTTTACTTACTCTTTATAGCCAACTTATCAAATTTCATAATGCTTTCATAAGCCTTAGGTTTCTCTATTATCTATTTTAAAATTTACCATGTCTTTGTTGGATGGTTTTTAGACTAGCATTTTTAACTAAAATTTACCGGGTCTATATCAATATCGCTAAGTTCACTTTTGCAGAGATTTGCAGCTTTTAAAAGAGGTATATGAGAGTTTGAGCGGAGTAAAATTTCATATCTAAATTTGCTTCCAAGATACTCTATCTGGCACTTTCCGTATCCTATGATCTCAAGCTCATCGCTTTTTAAAGGTTCTATTCTTTGTACAAATTCATTCATTGTATTTTTTACTATGTGTTCATCTTTATGTGAGATGATAATGCGAAGAAGCCTGGTAAATGGCGGATAAAGCTCTTTTCTATAATTTATCTCATCTTTTAAAAATGCGTCATAATCACTGATGTAGCTCTCAAAAAATTCTCTTTGTTTGCTTTGAATGATAACTCTACCAACCCCGTTTCTACCAGCTCTTCCAGCTACTTGCATGGCAAGAGCGAGCGTTCGCTCCCTGGCTTTATAATCAGGAAAATTTAAAAGTTCGTCAAATCCCATGATGACAGCAAGCTCGACGTTGTGGTAGTCATGCCCTTTGCTTAGCATTTGCGTACCAAGTAAGATATCTATCTTGCCGTCGTTAAATTCTTTTAAAGCCTTTACAAGCTTGTTTTGTGTCGTTATCTCATCTCTGTCAAATTTAGCGATTCTGGCGTTTGCAAACTCGTTTTGCAGTCTCTCAAGTAGCTCGCTAGTACCAATTTTTTTGGCCTCTATCATCTCGCTACCGCACTGATGGCAGGTCTTTGGCACTGCCATTTTATGCTCGCAGTATTGGCACTTTAGCACGTTTTGCTTTTTATAGTAGCTCATGCCGATGCTACAAAAAGGGCACTTTAGCGTTTCACCGCAGTTTTTGCAGACTAGATATTTAAAATTTGCCCTTGTTGGCAGGCAGATGACAGCTTGCCTTTTATTCGCGAGTGTTTTTGAAATTTCATCTTTTAAAATTTCACTAATTCCCGTCTCGCTCTCATCGAAAATGTAATTTTTTTGCGAATCAAAATATGTCCCTTTTAAGCGAAAATGCTCCTGCTTGTAAAAGCTAGTAAGGCTTGGCGTGGCACTTCCAAGCCCCACTTGTAGATCAAATTTACTAGTTAAAAAGAGGGCGAGATCTCTTGCGTTGTAGTGTGGCTTTGAGCCTGTATTTTTATAGCTATCGTCGTGTTCTTCGTCGATGATGATAAGTTTTAGTTTTTCAAGTGGTAAAAATAAAGCCGACCTCGCACCTGCAACGAGCCTAACTTTCCCATTTTTTATATCTTTTAAAATTTGCTCTTTTTTCTTTGATGTTATCTTTGAGTGCCAGACTGCTACTGCCTCGCCAAAGAAGCTCTCAAGGCGTTTTTGCATTTGTGGCGTGAGTGAAATTTCAGGCATTAAAAATAGCGCTTGGCTGCCTGCGTTTAAAATTTCTCTGATCTTAGCGATGTAAATCTCACTTTTTCCGCTTCCAGTGTCGCCAAAGATGAGTGAAATTTTACGTTTATTTATAAAATCCAAAGCCTCTTGCTGTTTTTCGCTTAGTTTGGGTGCCACATTAAAATTTTGATTTTCATAAAATTTATCTGCTGCAATAATGTTATTTGGTTCAAATAAATTTAGGCTGACGCCAAGCTCGCATGTGTAATATTTTGAGATAAATATTGCTAATTCGCTTTGCATTGAAGTTAGATTAATCGGTAGAATTTCTAAAATTTTGCTTGTTTTAAACTCTGGTTTGTCAGTCTCGTTTACGATAAAAGCAGTAAGAATTTTGCCTTTTAAAGAAGCCTTTACGCCTTGAAATTTTTCTAGTTTTTGATCGCTTTCATAAGTGAGTGGGGCTAAATTTAGCCCATAAAATGCGAGTATGTAATAATGCATTACTGAAGTGATTTGCAAATTTCATTTTCATCACTGCAACCAAAATCGCCAGTATTTTTGTCGTATTTGAAATTTGCTACTTTGCCATCTAGCCTAAATGTATATTTGTCATCGTTTATTCTGTGCCAGCCATTTTTGCTACCGCTATCTTTTATCGGTATATTTATAACATTTTTAAAGAGTTTGCTTGGATCGCCATCGTCTAGCTTTTGTGGAAATTCTGGCTTTGCTTGCAAGATGTTGTCATTGTATTTTAGTGAAATTCCGCTTCTTATGGCAGCAAGTTGAGTTTTGGCATTTGAGACGGTAGCATCACTTCTAGAAAAAAATAGCCTAGGTATAGCGACTGTGCTTAAAATACCTAGTATAACTACTATAAATATTAGCTCAAGCAAGGTGTAAGCTCGTCTTTTCATCTCTCTTCTCGCTTTAATATCTCATCAACATTGCCAGTTAAATTTTTTACTGCCTTTATCACAGCATAATTCTCATAACATTTTTCTATAAAGGCGTTTAAAAGCTCTTTTGGCTCGATAAATTGGCGTCCGCCCATTAAATTTTGCCAGTCATCTTCAAAGAATTTAGCAAAATCATCATCAAGCGTGATCGTGTAGTCGCGAGATGATATCGTGAGCGTAATTTTTTTCATATTTTAACCAAGCTTATCTGCCAAGGACAGCTTCGATTTTTCTCATTACATCGTCAGCTTCAGTATTTTTCTTGTCAAGATCCTCTTCTAAACGCATGATTTGATTGCTTTTTGCCTCATTTTGTGCTTTTAAAGTTACGATCTCATTACGCAACTCTTCGTTCGTTTTGCAAAGTTCGTCATATTTTGTGATCAGGTCATTTACTTTATCGCTTAGTGTGGTTAAGATCGCATTATCTTCAAACATAAAAGTTCCTTTAAAATAATAATTAGGCTCGTATTCTAACACGCAGAGGCTAAATTCTTATTAAAATTCTCATTTGACAAAGCACTATCTTTGCTATAAAATTCACCCAAATTTAAAGGCAATCAATGAGTAAATTTGAAATTTCATCTAAATTTAGCCCAAGCAGTGACCAAGCAAGAGCGATAAAAGAGATAGTAAAAAGCATAAAATCAGGCAATAAGTACCAAACTCTTCTAGGCGTGACAGGATCTGGCAAGACCTTTACCATGGCAAACGTCATACGTGAGCTAAACATGCCAACGCTTATCATGACGCATAACAAATCCTTAGCCGCGCAGCTTTATAGCGAATTTAAGGGCTTTTTCCCAAAAAATCATGTCGAGTACTTCATAAGCTACTACGACTACTACCAGCCAGAGGCCTACATCCCAAGAAGTGACCTATATATAGAAAAGGATAGCTCGGTAAATGAGGAGCTTGAGCGCCTGCGCCTCTCTGCGACGGCTAGCTTGCTAAGCTTTGATGATGTCATCTGCGTGGCTTCAGTCTCTGCAAACTACGGACTTGGTAATCCAAGCGAGTATAAGGGGATGGTGGCATATCTTAGCGTGGGTGAGAAGATAAGTCAAAGAAAGCTTTTAGAGCAGCTTGTGGATATGGGCTATAAGCGCAATGACAACTATTTTGATAGGGGTGACTTTCGCGTAAATGGCGATGTGGTGGACGTTTATCCAGCTTACTATAACGACGAAGCCCTAAGGATCGAGTTTTTTGGCGATGAGATCGATGCGATGTATCATTTTGACGTGCTTGATAACAAGAGGCTAAAGGACATCTCTAAATTTACGCTTTATGCGACAAGCCAGTTCATCGTGGGCGCTGATAGGCTAAAGATCGCGATGAAAGAGATCGAAGAGGAGCTAGATATTCGTTTAAAAGAGTTTAACGAGCAAGGCAAGTTAGTCGAGGCGCAGAGGCTAAAGCAAAGGGTAGAGTTTGACCTTGAGATGATGGCAAGTACAGGTATGTGCAAGGGCATCGAAAACTACGCGCGCCACCTAACCGGACAAAAGCCTGGAGAGACGCCGTACTCGATGTTTGACTACTTTGAGATAAGTGGCAAAGACTATCTGGTTATCGTCGATGAGAGCCACGTGAGTTTGCCGCAGTTTAGAGGTATGTACGCGGGTGATAGGAGCCGTAAAGAGGTGCTTGTGGAGTATGGATTTCGCTTGCCATCAGCTCTTGATAACAGGCCGCTTAAATTTGACGAGTTTATAAGCAAAAAGGCGAAATTTCTCTTTGTCTCAGCCACGCCAAACGAATACGAGCTTGGCATCAGCCAGGGGCATGTTTATGAGCAAATTTTGCGTCCTACCGGGCTGCTTGATCCTTTGATTGAGATAAAAGATAGTGACAATCAAGTTGAGGCGCTGTTTGACGAGGCAAAGGCGGTCATCGCAAGAGGTGAGCGTGTGCTGGTTACGGTACTAACTAAAAAGATGGCCGAGGAGCTAAGCCGCTACTACATCGAGCTTGGCATAAAGGTCAAGTATATGCACTCAGACATCGACGCGATCGAGCGAAATGAGATCATTAGAGGGCTTAGAAGTGGCGAATTTGACATGCTAATAGGCATAAATTTGCTTCGTGAGGGGCTTGACCTGCCTGAAGTGAGCCTGATAGCGATAATGGACGCCGATAAAGAGGGCTTTTTGCGCTCGACCACGAGCCTTATACAGACGATGGGGCGCGCGGCTAGAAATGTAAATGGCAAGGTATTAATGTTTGCCAAAAAGGTAACAAAATCCATGAAAGAGGCCATCGATACGACGACTGCTAGGCGTAAATTTCAAGATGAATACAACAAAGCTCACGGCATTACACCACACTCTGCAAGTAGAAATATCGAAGAGAGCTTGCATGTCGAAGATGATGGTGAAATTTACAAGCGTGGTAAAAATTTAGAGAAGATGCCAGCAAGCGAGCGAGCCGCGATAGTAAAAGAGCTAAGAAAGCAGATGCTTGAAGCGGCGGCGCAGCTGGAGTTTGAGAAGGCGGCGGCGTTAAGAGACGAAATAGCGAAGATGAGAAAATTATAAGCGTTGTCTTTTGTGTATCTTTAAATGAGCTTGCTAAAATTTTGCTCGACAGACCATGTGTCTAGTCTGCGCAAATTTTAACCTCACAACATTTAGATATACAATAAAATATTGCCGTCAAGTGCCATGGATCAGCTCTTTTACGTCGTAAAATTTTTACCTAGGTTTAGCAAAAAATACTGCATCTTGGGTTTAAAATTACTAAACAAAACAAAAAATTCTTGTCTTGGTGGCTTAAATTTATTTGCTTTATCTTCAGTCGAAAATTTCTTCGTAGCATTTAAAATCATCACAAGATACTTTGCCTTGATGCTTTATTAATCAAAATTTAAATTTTCTATTTGTCTAGTCTGCGCAAATTTTAACCGCGCAACATTTAAATATATCACAAAATACCGCCGCCCAAAAGCCATGGCTCGGCTCTTTTACGTCTTAAAATTTCGCTTATTTCCCCGCAGCGAAGTCTCGTTGCGAGTAGGGCAAAATAAATAGAAATTAAAATTTACTCGTAAATTTCCTTACGTAATTTTTATATAAAAATGAAGTAGGGGATATAAATTTAAGTTCTACTAACTGACTTTAAAAAATAGCTCGATGTTGCACAAATAAGTGATACTGTGGCAATAAAGTAAAACGAGTGCGTTAGGCTAAAGATGTCGGCGATCTTGCCGATGACCGTTGCGAATATGCCACCGATCGTGATACTAAGGCCAAGCGTTACGCCTGAGGCTAGGCCGATTTGATTTGGCAAATAAAGCTGCGCAAGGGCGATTGAGGGGCTAAAAGATAGGCTGATGCAGGCGCTCACACACATAGAGGCTGCGAGAAATAGCGCATAGCTGTCGATAAAGAGCATTAGCACGACTAGTGGCGCGGCGATACTTAGGCTTATTTTGATAAGCCTAACTAGGCCGTATCTATCCGCTAGCGCTCCGCCAAATAGCGTAGAGATCGCACCTGCAGCAAAAAATAGGCTTAAATTTACATTTGCAGCTTCTTTGCTAAGGCCAAAAATTTTGATGAGGTATATGCTAAAAAATGCTGAAAAGCCAAAAGCGACGATCGAGCGTGAAAATATATACAGAGAAAGCCTTAAAAACGCGCCCAGATCGTCTTTTAGGACGCTTGTTTTTTGTGAAATTTGCTTTTTGTGATTGCCTTCTAGCGCTTTTATAAATTTGCCCTTTTTAAGGTATAAAAGTGTCAGAAAAATTTGAGGGATTATAAAGACCAGCGTCCCTTTTAGGCCAAAATTTCCCACAAAAACGGCGACTAAAATGGGTCCAACCGCAAAGCCCACATTGCCACCAAATGAAAATATACTTATGCTTTTGGCTCTATTTTTGGTGTTTGAGGCGTAGTTTACGATCCTTGCAGCGCTTGGATGAAAGAGCGCGGCGCCGATACCGCTTATCATCACGCAAACCAAGATGAGGTAGTAGTTTGTGACAAAGCCAGTGAGGCTTATGCCCCCGCCAGCAAGTAGTAGCCCAAGCGGGATGATGTATGGCAGCTCTTTTTGTCTCTTAGGCGGCCGATAAGTGGTTGGATGAGCAATTTGTGGCGGTCACAAGCGAGGCGGCTGTGGCATAGTCGTAGTGGTAGCTTGCGATGAAAAATGGCAGCATCGCGCCAAGGGCACTTTGGTTTATGTCGCTACAAAATTGCCCAAGCCCCATTAGATACTTTAAATCCTCTGCCTTTTTATCTAAAATAGCCCCTTTAAAAGCCCTTTTAAATTTTGCTTTTCGCTGCTTGCGTCATCATCTTTGCCAAGCTTTTTATCTAAAAATCTACCTATCTCTTTTTTGACCTTATTTTCGAGATATTGTGATCTGACGTCGTATTTTAGCTTATCTGTCGTGCCTGAAATTTGCACGTTTAGATCGGTCTTTTCTAGCCTGCAAACAAGCGGTGCGTTAAGCATTTTTGTCGCGGTATTATAAGTGCCGTTTGCAACCTTTATGTCGCTTTTTGGTGAGCTTAAATTTACGTTAAAAACTACATTATCGCCTTTTATATCGCCATAAATTTTGCCGTCTTTGTAAATCTCTTTTGTGATGTCCTTGCCAGTGAAGGTTTTGATGCTGTTTGTGAGATTTGTGCTGGCTAGGTGACCCTCTTTTAGTAAGATGTCAAATTTGCCGAGCTTTTGCTTTGTTTCGTAGTCAAATTTAGCATCGCCGTTGCCGTCATAAAGATGCTCTAGCCCCAAAGTCTGCGTTAGCCCTTTAACCTCAAAGTTTTTTAGCGCCGCATCAAGCGCGCCGCCTTTGTAGTTTGCCTCGAGTTTACCCTTAAATAGATCATCTGAAGTGGCTTTTACTACAAGGTCGTCCACTTTGCCATTTGCCTTTATGAGGGCTGCAAATTTACCGTGAAGCTCGCGACCAGCTAAAAATGCAAGCTTATTTAGCTCTGAAACTACCGCTTGAAGCTTTAAGTTTAGCGTGTTTTTGCCCGCGTCAAAGCTGCCGTCTATGCCCTTTATATCAGCTAGCGAGCTAAGAAAGTCGCCACTAAATTTTGCCATGTCGCCTTTGTAGTCTAGGCTCAAATTTGAGCTAAATTTCTCATTTTCAGGGAATTTTTTATCAAGCATTTTGCTAAGCGCTGCGGCGTTAAATTTACCATCATTTAAAGCGATCGTTGCGGTAACGCTTGGGCTTTTACTAAAGATATTTTGCCCCTTTGCTTGGACATTTGTCTTAGCATTTGCCAGCCTGTCGTTGCCGCTAAGTGCCAAGATCTCTCCTAACTGCGCCTCTTTTAGGCTAAGATCAAGATTTTCATTTTTTATGGTGACGTTTAGCTTGCCAGCAAAGGCATCGCCGCCTAAATTTAGCTCATCTATCTTGCTCTCTTTAACCTTCACGTCGCCCGCAAGCGCCATCTTTGAGCCAACCTCAAAGCCGCTAACCGCTTTAAATTTCTCATGGTCGCTAATGAGCAGAGCAAATTTGCTAAAAATTTGACTGTTTTTTAGGCCAAAAACGCCCTTTACATCCTTTAGCTCGCCAAGGTCGCTAAGCACGCTTGCGTCAAAATTTACAAGCTCACCTTTTGCGGTGGCGCCGCCTTTCAGCTCAAATTTAGCCGCGTTTTTAAGCTTTGCAAGACCATTATTTATAAGGCCATTTTTTATCTCAAATTTAGCCTCGCCTGCAAGCTTTTTTAGCTCGTCAAAGCCGCTAAAATTTGCGTTTAAATTTATCTCTCCGTCTGCGTAGCTAGGCTGCAAGGCAAGCGCTAGAAGCTTTTTTAGCTTTATGCTGGCCGCATTTAGGGCTAAGTTTTTACTATCAAAATTTGCATTTATCTTGCCACCAAGCCCGTTTATCTCAGCTTTTAGGTTTTTAAGGACATTTTCTTGCATTGTAATTTCGCCGTTTGCATCCACAGCGCCGCTTAGTTGTTGATTTATGAGCTTGCCAAAAAGGGCAAGATCAGGCACGTTTAGCGAAAAGTCGCTCTTTAAATTTTTGCTAGCTAGATCATAAGTCGTCTCATTTGCTTTTAAAGTGGCTTCAGGTGCGATGATGAGGGCTTTTGCCACTACTTTTTCATTTGCAAATTTAGCATTTACGCCGCCTTTAAAGCTTATATCTTTTACCAAATTTAGCCCAAATTCGTTTTTAAGAATTTCTTTGTTTATCACTGCACCACTTGCTAAAATTTGAGCGTTAATGATTGGCTCATTTTTCTCATCAACCCCTTGCATGTTGCTCGTTAGATCAAGCTTGCCACTAGCTAAATTTGGCTTTTGTGCAAGGGCTGATATCTCGGAAAGTTCGATATTTTTAGCGTCAAGATTTAGAGCTTTTGGCAGGTAGTCTTTTAAAATTGCATTTAAATTTATGTTTGAGCCAAGCGCCGTGCCAGTTGCCACTAGCTTGAAGTCGCTAAATTTACCAGCCACGTTTGCTTTAAGCGCTACATCTCTTTTTAACCCAAGCTCGTTAGCCTTTGCCTTGTCGGCATTTATATCTATGTTTAAATTCATGCTTTGAGTAAACAAGGAGAGGTCGCCATTTGCTTTTAAATTTATGGCATTCATCACGGTTGCTTCTAAATTCAGCGTGCTAAATCCTAGGCTAAAATCTTTAAATTTGACATCAATACCACGAGCGAGTGCCTCTTTTTCTATTTTGTTGGCTATAAATTTATTGCCAAAAGAGCTAAAGATAAAGCCAAAAATGCAAAGGATTATCAGCGCCAAAGCCACTACTAAATAGGCTATTTTTTTCATAAATTTCCTTTATATTAGTTTTATATATCATAAATCTTTAGTGCAAGTGACTAAAGTTTTAATAAAATTTAACTATAAATTATTGACTTTTTTAGAAAAAAGTGCTAGGATCTCATCACTCAAAAATAAAGAGTGCTAAAAAAGACAATTAAACCAAAAGGATGAACAATGAACTTTCAACCATTAGGCAAGCGTGTTCTAGTCGAACGCGTAGAGGAGACAAAGACCACAGCTTCGGGCATTATTATACCTGATAACGCAAAAGAAAAACCTTTAAGCGGTGAGGTAAAAGCAGTTGGTGCTGAAGTAGAGGGCGTAAAAGTTGGTGATAAAGTTGTATTTGCAAAATACGGTGGCACTGAGATAAATTTAGATGATAAAACATATCTTGTTTTAAACATTGATGATGTTTTAGGTGTTTTAAAATAAGGCTGCAGATGGCTGCGATTATGTATGTTGATTTTCCGCAAGAAGGTCTTTTTGGAGACGAGATGTCAAAAGCTTTTGAGGATTTGGCTAAAAGTATCAACCAAGAACCCGGTATGATATGGAAAATTTGGACTGAGAATAAACAAACAAAAGAAGCCGGCGGAATTTATCTTTTTGACAATAAGGAGAATGCGGAAAAATATCTGAAAATGCACAGTGAAAGACTAGCTAAAAACGGCTATTCAAATATTCGCGGTAAAATTTTTGATATTAATATGCCTTTGTCAATGATAAATAAGGCTGATTTTTTAAAATAAATTAAAACCGAAAGGAAAAACAATGGCAAAAGAAATTTTTTACTCTGATGATGCAAGAAACCGCCTATACGAGGGCGTAAAAAAACTAAATGACGCTGTAAAAGTGACAATGGGACCAAGAGGCAGAAATGTCCTTATCCAAAAGAGCTTTGGTGCTCCAAACATCACAAAAGACGGCGTTAGTGTGGCTAAAGAGGTTGAGCTAAAAGATACTATCGAAAACATGGGTGCAAGCCTAGTTAGAGAAGTAGCAAGCAAGACAAACGACCAAGCAGGTGACGGCACTACAACAGCAACCGTGCTAGCTCACGCTATATTTAAAGAGGGCCTTAGAAACGTAACTGCTGGCGCAAATCCTATCGAAGTAAAACGCGGTATGGATAAAGAAGTAGCAGCTCTTATAGATGCACTAAAAAATATCTCTAAAAAAGTATCAGGCTCAAAAGAGATCGCTCAGATCGCTACTATCTCTGCTAACTCAGATGAGAGCATCGGTAAACTAATCGCTGATGCGATGGAAAAAGTCGGTAAAGATGGCGTCATAACAGTAGAAGAGGCAAAATCTATCCAAGACGAGCTAAGCGTTGTTGAGGGTATGCAGTTTGACCGCGGATACCTAAGCCCATACTTCATCACAAACCCTGAAAAGATGCAAGTTGAGCTAAGCAATCCATTTATATTGCTATTTGACAAGAAGATCACAAATTTAAAAGACCTGCTTCCAGTGCTTGAGCAAGTACAAAAGAGTGGCAAACCACTTCTAATCATCGCTGAAGATATCGAGGGCGAGGCGCTTGCAACGCTTGTTGTAAATAAACTTCGCGGCGTACTAAACATCTCAGCTGTAAAAGCTCCTGGTTTTGGCGACAGAAGAAAAGCGATGCTTGAAGATATCGCTATTTTAACAGGTGGCGAAGTTATCAGTGAAGAGCTAGGCAGAACACTTGAAAGCGCTACTATAAATGACCTTGGACAAGCTTCAAGCGTAGTTATCGACAAAGATAACACAACTATCGTAAATGGTGCAGGCGAGAAGTCAGCAATAGACGCTAGAATAACTCAGATCAAAGCTCAAATCGCAGAAACTACAAGCGACTATGACAAAGAAAAACTACAAGAGCGTCTTGCAAAACTAAGCGGCGGCGTGGCAGTTATCAAAGTAGGTGCTGCGACTGAAACTGAGATGAAAGAGAAAAAAGACCGCGTTGATGATGCTCTAAGCGCTACTCGTGCAGCTGTTGAAGAGGGTATTGTAGTAGGTGGCGGTTCAGCTCTTATCCTTGCTTCAAAGAGTGTAAATCTAAATTTACAAGGTGATGAGGCAATCGGCGCTGAGATCGTCAGAAGAGCGCTTCGTGCTCCACTTCGCCAAATCGCTGAGAACGCTGGTTTTGACGCAGGCGTAGTAGCAAACGCAGTTGAGACAAGCAAAGATGCAAATTTTGGCTTTAACGCTGCAACTGGCGAATATGTAAATATGTTTGAAGCTGGCATCATCGATCCAGTGAAAGTTGAGAGAGTTGCGCTTCAAAATGCTGTTAGCGTGGCTAGTTTGTTGCTAACGACTGAGGCAACTATCAGCGAGATAAAAGAAGAAAAAGCAATGCCTGCAATGCCTGACATGGGCGGAATGGGTGGTATGGGCGGCATGATGTAGCAGCCCTTTTCGAGCTAGAGCCTTCTAGCTCGAATTTATATTTAAACTTTAACCTCACTAAATTTATAAAATTATTTACTCCTTTTTAAATTTATTCTTGTATCATTTTGCTTTCTTTTATGGAGAATTTACAATGAAATATGATGAAATTTTTAGAGAATATGACATCCGCGGTATTTTTGAAAAGGACTTGACAGAAGATAGCGTCAAGGCTATAGGGCTTGCTTTGGGTAAGAAATTTAACGAATTTGGCGTGAAAACTTTAAGTGTTGGTTTTGATGCAAGGCTAAGTGCTAGCACGCTTTTTAGGTATCTGCTAAGTGGTCTAAACAAGGCTGGTGGCTTTAAAATTTATAACATCGGCTTGCTTCCAACTCCTGTTGGCTACTTTAGCGTTTATGCTGATTATTTTGACGCAAACATCATGATCACGGGCTCTCACAACCCAAAAGATTATAACGGCTTTAAGATCACTATCAAAAAAGATAGTTTTTTTGGCAAAGATCTGCAAATTTTAAAAGATAAGGTGAATGAGATAATCGCCTCTGGTGAGCAGATTGCAGACGATGAAAGCTGTGAGAAATTTAATATCTTAGAAAAATACGTTGAGTTTTTTGTACAAGAATTTAGTGAGCTTAAAAATTTCAAAAAGCCCTTTGTTATTGACTGTGCAAATGGCGCTGTTGGCGTAAGCTTGGTGCCCATCGTCAAAGCACTTGGGCTAAATGCAAAAATTTTATATGAAGATCCAGACGGAAATTTCCCAAATCACCACCCAGATCCAAGTGAAAAAGAGAATTTAAAAGAGCTATTTTCGCTCATCGAAAAGAAAGAATTTGACCTTGGATTTGGCTTTGACGGAGATGGCGACAGGATCGCAGTTATAACGCCAAAAAGAGATATAAAAGGCGATGAGCTAGCCTATCTTTATGCTCTAAATATGAAACATCCAAAGGTACTTGGTGAGGTTAAATGCTCGCAAAACATGTACGATGAGATCGCAAAGATCGGCGAAGTTTTCATGGGAAAAACAGGACACAGCAATATAAAAAAGATGATGAAAGAGCTAAATGTCGATCTTGCGGCTGAAGTTAGCGGTCATATCTTTTTTAAAGAGCGCTATTTTGGCTTTGACGACGCACTTTATGCGATGATGAGGGTGCTTGAGCTGGTTCACAAGGGTTTTGATCTTGATGGTGAGCTTGATAAGATGCCGCTTGTCTTTAGCACTGATGAGATCAAGGTAAAGACGACTGATGAGGCTAAATTTAAGATAGTTGCCAAGCTAAAAGAGTGCATAAAAAACGAGAGTTGCGACCTGCCAAAGATAAAAAATATCATTGATATTGATGGCATAAGGATTCAGTTTGAAAATGGCTGGGCACTGGTGCGCGCATCAAATACAACGCCAGTTATCGTCACTAGATTTGAAGCAAAGAGTAAGGAATTTTTAGAAGAGATCGAGCAAAAAGTGACAAATTTGCTTAAGAGCTTAATGTAACCAATAAAAGCATTTTGGGTTAAATTTACTCCAAAATGCTCTTTAAAATTTTTGTTTAAACATTTAAAAACTAAGTTGTATCTTTCTCACCTAGCTTTCGTGGATTTTTTGGAAACTTTGCATACATACCATCCATCTAGAATTTAAATTTATAAAATAACATGCGGCTTAACTTTTTTGAACCTTCATGTGGATAATGCAATTTAAATCCGCAAGTAGTCTATCTATAGCTCATTATTTTGCAAGGGGTCGTCTACTAGTTTGCTACTCAGGTATGTAAGATATCCGCCCTTTATGGATTTTATGCAGTGTAACCTACCGGCAAAAATTTTTACAAACGTATTTGTTAAATTTAAAAAAAGAGAGATGGCGTAAAAATTTACGCCATTAAATTTTAGAGTTTGCCACCTTCAACGACAAGTGATTCTGGATTTACGCTATCACCATAGATTGGTTTTAGTGTAGCATCATAGTCTTTGTGGAAGAAATTTTCTTTTCCGAGCTCAATGATCTCATTGTTTAGCCAGTCAAGTAAAACTTTGTTACCTTTTTTAACAGCTGGTGCTATCACGTCCACATCACCAAGTGCCTCAACGCCTACAACAAAGCCTGGAGTTTCTTTCGCCCAGGCAAAAAGTAGTGCGTTATCATGTGCTAGTGCAGCACCTCTTTTATCAACCAAAGCCGCAAATGTTTCAGTATTTTGGTCGTATTTTGCAAGCTTAATGTCAGGATAATTTTTTGTAAAAAACGCGTCCGCAGTCGTGCCCTTATTTACGATTAGGGTTTTATCTTTTAGCTCATCGATGCTCTTTATCACTGCACCTTCAGGGCTTACGATGCCAAGCGAAACCTTCATGTATGGAAGCGCAAAATCAACAACTTGTGCGCGCTCAGGTGTCTTTGTAAAATTTGCAAGCGTAATATCTACTTTATCAGCTACTAAAACTTCAACTCTACCAGCAGCCTCGACTAGCTCAAATTTTACCTTGCTCTCATCGCCTAGTAGGTCTTTTGCGATACGTTTTGCAAAGTAAATATCATAGCCTTGGTTTTTGCCGTCTTTATCGACATAGCCAAATGGTGGTTTGTCGCTGAAAACGCCAATTCTTACAAATCCACGCTCTTTGATCTTTGCGATCGCATCAGCTTCGTTTGAAGCAGCTTTTGCCGTGTCGGCACCTTTGTCATTACCACAACCCGTTAGAAAGACGGTAGCGATTAATGCTAATAAGAAAAATTTAAATTTTCTCACTCTTTCTCCTTGTAAAAAAGTTAAATAAATAAGAGCGTTAAAATTTCGCTCTAAACGCATTTTGAAAAAACGGCAAATTATCTCTTATTTTTTCTAAAACGAGAATAAATTTAGAAATTTCTTAGCGCGATCGCTCTTTGGGTTGGTAAAAAATTCCTCTGGTTTGCTGATCTCCACGATCGCCCCAGCATCCATAAATACGATCTTGTTTGCAACTGCTCTTGCAAAGCTCATCTCGTGTGTGACTATTAGCATCGTCATGCCATCTTTGGCTAAATTTAGTATCACATCAAGCACTTCTCTAACGATCTCTGGATCAAGCGCAGCCGTAACCTCGTCAAATAGCATAATTTCAGGGTTTAAACAAAGGCTTCTTACTATTGCTATGCGCTGCTTTTGGCCGCCACTTAGCTCCTTTGGATAGGCAAATTTCTTATCAAGTAGCCCAACCTTGCTTAACCACATATCAGCGGTCTTTTCGGCCTCGACCCTATCTCTTTTTTGCACCTTTAAAGGCCCAAGAAGGACGTTGTCTATGACGTTCATATGATCAAACAGCTCATAGCTTTGAAAGACCATGCCGACTTTTTGGCGGATCCTTTGCCAATCATTAAATTTAGCATCAATTGCTTCACCATCGATTATTATCTCACCGCTTGCGATACTCTCAAGGCCGTTTATGCACCTAAGAGTTGTGCTTTTGCCACAGCCTGATGGGCCAAGAAGCACGACCACCTCACCACTTTTTACCTCTAAATTTATATCTTTTAAGGCGTGAAGCTCTCCATAAAATTTGTTTATTTTTTTAAGTTCTAATATGTTTTCGCTCATTTTAACTCCATTTTTCTTCTAGTTTTTTTGATAGTTTTGAGACTGGATAGCAGATCACAAAATATAAAAAGAATATGAGCGCGTATATCCAAAATGGTGCCATAGGATTTGTAAATACATTTCGCTCGATGATCTGCTGACCGACCTTGACTACCTCTACAACGCCAATTAGCACGACGATAGAGGTCGTTTTTATCATACGGCTTAGTAAATTTACAGCCCCAGGCACTAGCCTTCTCGTGGCAAGTGGGATGATGACGTGAGAGTAAATTTGAAATTTACTAAGCCCAAGCGAGGCGGCTGATTCAAATTGATGTTTTGGTATCGATGTTATTGCACCACGCACGATGTCCATCATTTCAAAAATTCCCCACAAGCTAAAGACGATGAGTGAGGCTGTAAATGCTGAAATGTGAATATCAAACGCCTTACTAACACCAAAATAAAATAAAAATAGCCAAACGATCTGAGGCATTATACGAACGATTTCTAGGCAAATTTTTAAAATAAAATAGATAAATTTATTTTTCATGCTCATAAGTACGCCAAGCACTAAACCACCGATTATAGAGATAAATATAGAGATAAATGAAATTTCTGTGCTAACGACTAGACCGTCAAAGAGCCTTAGTAAATTTTGCGTATCAAATAATATACTAACTCCTTGCATTTCTCACCCTTTTTTCGACATAGCTAAGTACCAGCGAGACTGGCAAGATGATGATGAGATAGCTAATTACTAGCATAAAAAGTGCCTCATCTGTTTTGTAATAAAGCCCGATAAGATCCTTTGCGACGTAAACTAGATCAGCAAGTGCCACGATACTAACGATGCTTGTTTCTTTTAGTAAAAAGATAATATTTGCACTAATGCTTGGCACCGCTACACTAAATGCTTGAGGCAAGATAACATATCTTAAGAGCTGATTTTTGCTAAGTGCGATGCTTAGTCCCGCTTCTATCTGTGACCTTCTCACCGCCTCAAAGCCAAGCCTAAAGCTCTCGCTCATATAGCTACCACCAAGAAAGCTAAGACCAGCGACCGCACAGGCAAAGCCACTCATTGACACTCCAAGCTTTGGCAAGCCATAATATAAAAAGAAAAGCTGTATAAGAAGTGGCGTATTTCTTGAGAGCTCGACGTAGCAGTCAATCACTTTTGATAGAAATTTTAGCTTGTAAAATTTTACAGCCATACAAAAAATACCGATCAAAATAGAAAAAATGATCCCTAAAAAGGCGATCTCACAGGTAAGCACTCCGGCCTTAGCATAAAGCGGATAAAATTTCTCAATAAACTCAAAATCCATAAAACTTTAATCCAATCTGAAAAATGGAGTTATTTTATCTTATAATCATAAATTTAAAACTAATTAGATATGATCTTGCATTAAATTTAAGCTTGCAAAAAGGATAAAATTTGATCGATCTTTTTCAGATCATCGGCTTTTTAGGGATGATTTGCATCGTGATGGGCTACTTTTTACTTCAGATCGGCCGCCTAAATAGCCTCGATCTAGCCTATCAGATAATAAATTTAGTAGGTGCGGTGCTACTTATAATCTCGCTTTTTGTGCACTTTAACCTCGGTTCATTTTTGATAGAGGTCTTTTGGATATTCATCACGATTTATGGAATTTATAAAATTTATAAGGAGAGAGCGTGAGAGCTTACGCAGAGTGGGAAGAGCAGGAGCTTTTGTTTTTATCGCTGCCACATAGTAAGAGCGACTGGGAGCCCTATTTAGAGGAGATTTTGGCGAGCTATGAGGAGCTAGTGGCTGCTATTACGCCCTTTGAAAAGGTGGTACTAATCTGCCCAGATGAGACAAATTTTGCTAGGTTTAAGAAATTTAAAAATGTTGAGTTTGTAAAGCTTGATACTGATGATACTTGGATCAGAGACTACGGCATGATCGATGTTTGCACCAAGGACGGCGTAAAGAGCTACGACTTTAAATTTAACGCTTGGGGCGGTAAATTTAAGAGCTCAAAAGATGATGCGATAAATTTGGAGCTAGCTAAAATTTACAAAACTAAGCTTGAGCCAGTTGATATGATACTAGAGGGTGGGAGTGTTGAGTTTAACGGAGATGGCGTACTTTTAACCACCTCAAAATGCTTGCTAAATGAAAATAGAAACAAATCGCTTAGCAAAGAGCAGATCGAAGAAAAACTAAAAAATTTATTTGGCTTAAAACGTATCATCTGGCTTGAAAATGGCTTTATAAGAGGCGATGATACAGATAGTCACATCGACACTTTAGCGCGTTTTATCACGCCTGATACGATAGCTTACGCATCTTGCGAAGACAAGAGTGATGAGCACTTTGATGAGCTTAAAAAGATGGAGGATGAGCTTAAAAAAACTGGCTTTAAGCTACTTGCTCTGCCGCTTCCTAAGCCTAAATTTTATGAGGGCAAAAGGCTTGGCTGCACCTATGCAAATTTCATCTTTATAAATGGTGCCTTGATCGTGCCAGCATATAACGACGAAAACGATGAAAAGGTGCTAAATTTACTAGCCAAGGCACTGCCAGATAGAAAGATCATCGGTGTAAATTCGCTAGTTTTTGTGCGTCAAAATGGCTCGCTTCACTGCTCAAGCCAAAATAGATATAAAAGGTCTTAGTCTTGTCAAGTCCGTTTGATTATGAGTTTAACCGTATAAATAAGCAGGAGTGCACTCAGGGCGAAAACAAGGCAGTTATCGCAGCTGGAGCTTGCGCCTTTTTGCTCGCACTTGTGAAATTTACAGCTGGGCTTTTTAGCGGCTCGGTCGCTGTGCTTGGCTCGGCGATTGACTCGATGCTTGATTTTATAGTCTCGCTTTTAAATTTATTTGCGCTTAGAAAGTCAAGAAAACAAGCTGATGAGAGATTTAACTTTGGCTACACAAAGCTGGAGGCCTTGGCAGCGCTATTTGAGTGCGTCATCATCGTTGTGGCCGCTGGATATATTTTTTATGAGAGTATTAAAAAATTTAGCGAGCCAAATTTAGAGATAGACCTTGGCTTAAGCCTTGGCGTGATGGTCTTTTCGGTCGTAGTAACGCTATGTTTGGTGCTATTTTTAAACCAAATTTCTAAAAAAAGTGGCAATCTTATCATAAAAGCAGACGCACTGCACTATAAGATCGACCTTTTTAGCAACCTTGCAGTCATTATTTCTCTTCTTATCATTAAATTTAGCGGATTTGTGATGATAGATGCGATCTTTGGTATCGTGATAAGTGGCTACATCGCTCAAAGCGCTATAAGCCTTGGCAAAGACGCCCTTGGTATCTTGCTAGATCATGCAGCAAGTCCTGAGGTCACAGAGGGGATCATCAAGATGATAAAGGCAAAGCAGAGAATTTCAGACTTTCACTATCTAAACACAAGACAGAGCGCAAATACCATATTTTTAACGCTGCATTTAGTTTTTGACAAAGATATCTCGCTTTACGATGCACACGAGGTGGCCGACTCGCTTGAAGCTGAGATAAGAGAGAAATTTAGGGATTATTCGTGGCAGATAACCACGCATTTAGACCCATATAACGACAAAGAAGGGAGATGAGATGAAAGTAGCACTACTTCAACAAGAATTTAAAGGGACAAAAGAGGCGACTATCGCAAAGACGCTTGAGCTAATCGCCGAGGCAAAAAAAGGTGGCGTTGATCTAGCTGTCTGCCAAGAGCTGCACCAGACGCAATACTTTTGCCAAAGCGAGGATACAAATTTCTTTGATCACGCAAACGACTGGCAAGAGGACGTCGCTTTTTGGGGCAAGGTAGCAAAAGAAAATGGCGTAGTTTTAGTCACTTCGCTTTTTGAAAAGAGGGCTAACGGACTTTATCACAACACCGCCTTTGTCTTCGAGCGTGACGGCAGCGTGGCTGGCAAATACCGAAAAATGCACATCCCTGATGATCCTGGATTTTACGAGAAATTTTACTTCACGCCTGGCGATATTGGCTTTGAGCCTATTGAAACCAGCCTTGGCAAGCTTGGTGTTTTGGTGTGTTGGGATCAGTGGTATCCAGAGGCAGCAAGGCTGATGGCGCTAAAAGGGGCAAAAATTCTCATCTATCCAACGGCTATTGGCTGGTTTGATGGCGATAGTGATGATGAAAAATCAAGACAGCTTGAAGCGTGGGTGGCGGTGCAAAGAGGTCACAGCGTTGCAAATGGCCTGCCGGTTGTTGCGGTAAATCGTGTGGGCTTTGAAAAAGATGATAGCGGCGTGATGGATGGGATAAAATTTTGGGGAAATAGCTTTGTTTTTGGGCCACAAGGCGAGCAGCTTTTCCGCGCAAATAGCACAGATGAGCTTTGCAAGATCGTTGAGATAGACATGAAAAGAAGCGAAGAAGTGCGTAGAATTTGGCCATTTTTAAGAGACCGCAGGATCGATGCCTACTCAAATATCACAAAGAGGTTTATCGACTAAATTTAGAGCTAGAAATTCTAGCTCTTTTAAAATGTAAATTTCTTATCTACGATGCGAACTATTCTGCCGCCAAGCCTTTTTGCCTGCTCTTCATTGTGCGTGGTGATGATGATCGTATATTTTTGCGACAAGCTTTTTAAAAGCTCCTCTATAATCAAGATATTTTTCATATCAAGCGACGAACAAGGCTCATCAAGCATAAGCACTTCAGGCTTTGTGGTTAGCATCCTTGCGATGCAAAGTCTTTGCTTTTGACCGCCGGAAAGTTTGCTAGCTGGCATGTCAAGGTCACTGATCTCATCAAGTAAATTTACGCTTTTAAGCAGCTCCTCTACTCTTTTTTGCTTATCTTTTATGCTGCCTTCATAAAATTCCATCGCATAGGTCAAATTTCTTTCTACACTAAATGGAAAGAGCGTGGCGTCTTGAAAGAGTATGGCTAGCTTTCGCCTTAGCCAAATTTCGTCTTTGGTTTTGATATTTTCACCTTTAAATAATATCTCTCCGCTATATCTGCCGCCCTTTTGCTCCAAAAAGCCATTTAGCGCTGATAGAAATGTCGATTTGCCACATCCTGAGCTGCCCATTAGACAGATGATCTCGTTTTGAGCGATGTTTAAATTTAGATCTTTTAAAATTTCATTATCTTGATAAAAAATACTAAGATCTTTTATGTTTAAAATATCTGGCAATTTTCTCTCCTATATCAAATAAAACTACGGCTGAAAGCAGGTGCAAAATGATCAATATAAAAATGAGCACAAGCGCCGTGGCGTAGGCATTTTGCGTTGCGACTGACTGGCTTAGGAGCATGTGCAGGTGAAAAGGCAGTGCCATAACTGGCGAGAGCAGGCCTTCTGCCTTTGCCATAAAAACGACCCCTGTTAAAAGTAGCGGTGCGGTAGCCCCTATGGCGTAGCTGCCAGCAAGTATCAAGATAGATATGATATTTTTTCTAATAGTTGGCAAAACTAGCTTTCTAGCCATGAAATTTTTATCAACGCCAAGTGCAAAGCTATCTCTTAACATCTTTTCATCTATCTGCGAGATCACCTTTTCTGTGCTAACTTCCACAAATGGAAAGACCATCAAAGCAAGCGTAATGCTAGCTGTTAGCAGGCTCTTTGGGATATCAAGGCTAACTATAAAAAGCCCATAAACAAACATCCCAAGCAAGATAGAGGGTATGGAGGCCATCGTTTGGATGATAAATTTAAGTCCAAGCTTGATCGTGCCAGAGGTGCAGTAAATTTGCCTATAAATGGCGCAGCTAACGCCAAGAAGTGCAGAAAATATCATAGATAGTAGCATCAGCAAAAATGAGCCTATGATAGCGTCTCTTATGCCGCCACTCTCACCTAAATTTAAACCTTGCGGATTTTTGATTAGAAAGTCTAAATTTATCTGAGAGATGCCATTTGCAAAGATGAAATAAAATATCCAAAATATCACCGCAACCACTATAAATACGCAAAGATAAGCGTAAAATTTGACTAGATGATCTTTAAAAGCGTTCATTGTTTTTCTCGAATTTAAAGATAAAAATATTTAGCAAAAATATAAAAACAAGCAGGACAAATCCGCTTGCAATAAGGGCGTGATAGTGTAGGCTACCAGCCTCGCTCATACCCATTTCAAGAGCTATTAGAGATGGTATGGTCTGAGCTTTTGAGAGTAGGTGCGGAAAAAGCGGGGTGTTGCCTATGACCATCATCACAGCCATCGTCTCGCCAGCTGCCCTTGAAAATGCTAGTATAAAGCCTGAAATGCTAGCTTTTATAGATTTCCTAAAAATTATTTTTCTTATAAAATATCCTGTGCTTACGCCAAGCGCGTCTGAGTTTGTTTTGAAATTTTGCTTTAGCAAATCGACACTTTGGAGCAAATGCGAGGTAAAAAAGGGCAGTATCATGACGCTAAGGATGAGGCTAGCTGCCAAAACTGACTCGCCAGCGGACATTTTTAGCCCTGACTCTAAAATTTTTACAACCGTGTAAAGCGCAAAAAATCCATATATGATAGAGGGTATGCCAGCTAGTATTCGTATCATCCAGTCTAGCACGTGCCTAAGCCAGGCGCTCGCAAAAAAGCATATAAATATAGTAACGCCAAGCGAGATAAAAAATGAAAATATGCAAGCTAAAAACGCAACTGCAAAATTTGCGACTAGGATATTAAATAGTCCAAAGCTAAAAGGCTCTGTGCTAACGTCCCAGTCGCCATTTAGTAAGAAGTCAAAAATGCTTACTTTTGCAAAAAAACTCGTGGAATTTAGCAGTAAAAACCCCACGAGTAAAAGCAAAAGCATGGCGGATAAAAGTGTGAAAAGATATATCGCGCCTTTAAAAATTTGCCCCGTCATTGGACTATTTTACTGGTATAAATCCCATTTTTTCGATAGTCTTTTGACCTTCGGCTGAATTTAACACATCAACAAAAATTTGCTCGCTCTTGCTTAGATCGCCACTTTTTACGATGATGAGCGGGCGAGAGATGTAGTATTTGCCATCAACTATATTTTTAACAGTTGGCTCCACACCGTCAACATTTAGTGGTATTAGCTTGCCTTTGTTTTGGTTTGTGATACCAAAAGATGCGTAGCCAATAGCGTTTTTATTTTCGATTATTTTTGAGACAAGCGCGCCCATTGATGGTGATTGGATGACGTTTTTACTAACTTTGACATCTTTCATTATCTTTTTTTGAAATACCTCGTGAGCACCGCCACCAAGATCCCTTGTAACTACGACAATTTCGTCATTTGGTAGGGATTTGTCAAGGTCACTCCACTTTTTATATTCGCCTGAGAAAATTTTTACGATCTCATCTTTGTTTAAATTTCCGCCTTTTAGCTTTATCACCTCATTTTCTGGATTTACAGCTACGCAAAGTGCATCTATGCCAAGCGTGTAGGCTTTCATATCTTTGATCTTAGCTTTTTCGCTATCTTTTACGTCGCGAGCTAGCATGCCAAAGTCAGCGACATGATCAAGAACGGCTTTTACGCCAGCACCAGAGCCACCAGCTGAGACAAAAATGGTGATATTTTTGTTTGGCAAAGAGCTATCTACCTTGTCCCAAGTCTCGTACTTTTCGATAAAGTCAGTTGAAATTTTAGCGATGACTGGAGCTAGAGTAGATGAGCCACTAAAGCTAACTTGCGTTTTTTCATCCGCACCAGAAGCAAAATTTAAAGATAAAAGCAGCATAGAAGCAGCCAACATAAGTGATTTTTTCATAAAAACCTCCAAAATTTGATTGTTATTAACATTTGTAAAAGCTATTGGTTATGTTGTAAATTTGCAACAGTTTTTCTAAAACTTAGAACTTTGCCGTCATTATACAATAAAAATAACATTTAAGTTGTGATCTGATTAAAATCAAATTGACCTATAAATAAATATAAATTTATTCTTAAGAAAATATTTTTTTAAGTCTTGATTGTGTAGAATGGTTGCAACTTTACAAAAATGGCATAAAAATATCATAACAAAAAGATACAAAGCTAAATTTATAGAATAAAATAGCCTTAAATTTTTTGAAAGGATTTTAGATGAAAACTACTTCTTTGGCACTTGCTGGCTTGCTTTTGGCAACTACTCTTTCAGCAAAAGAATTTATCAGTATCGGTACTGGCGGTATGACAGGTACGTACTATCCGATAGGTGGAGCGATCTGCCGCTTAGCAAACAAAAACACTGATGTAAAATGCTCAGTCCAATCAACTGGCGGCTCGGTTTATAACGTAAATAACGTCCTTAAAAAAGAGCTTACATTCGGCTTTGTTCAAAGTGACGTCGTCTATGATAAATTTAACGGCACTGGCAAATTTGACGGAGCAAAAGATGAAAATTTACGCTCAGTAGTTGCTATCTATCCAGAGCTTCTTGCATTTGTCGTGGCAAAAGATAGTGGTCTTACAAGCGATCTTTCTTCATTTGCAGGCAAAAAATACAATGTCGGTAACCCAGGCAGCGGCAACGAAGTGAGTACACTTGAAGTCTTCAAAGCAAAAGGCTTTGACGTCTCAAAACTAGGCTACCGCGGCGTTTTAACAGTTGGCGAATGCCCACACGCACTAAAAGATAAAAAAATAGACGGATATAGCTTTGTCGTCGGCCACCCAACTGCAAATATCACTGACGCTGCGACATCTTTGCCTATTGATATCCTAAACATCGAAGGTAGCGAGATCGACAAACTTCTTGCAGAGAAGCCATACTTTGCAAAAGGTGTGATCCCAAAAGGCTCATATGACGGCGTAGATCACGATGTAAATACTATCGGCGTAAAAGCTGTTTTGGTAACCAATAAAGATACAAAAGATGAGGCTGTAAAAGCTGTGATAAAAGCTATTTTAGACAACTTTGATGAGTATAAAACTCTTCACCCAGCACTAAAATCAGTAAATAAAGAAGATCTCGTCCAAGGTCTTTCAGCTCCGCTTCACCCAGCTGCAGAGGCTGCGTTTAAAGAGGCTGGTATCTTAAAATAGTTCAAATTTCCAGGGGCTTTTGCCTCTGGATAAAATTTAAATATGCAAATTCTTTTAAATTTATATATTTAAATTTTAAAGGAGAGAGATGAACGAAGTCAAAGACAACGAAGAACAATTTGTCGAGGTAAAAACAAGGGAGATAAATAGCAGTTTTTACAACTATTTCATTGCGATTGTATGCTTTTCTTGGTCAGTTTTTCAGCTTTATATAGCTTATTTTCCGCTAAACACTAACATTTCGCGCTCTATTCACCTAGCCTTTGCGGTTGGGCTTGTATTTTTGCTCTATCCAGTCACTTTTCATAAAAAGGCCCACTCAAGTTTGCCGTTTTATGACCTAGTTTTTTGCGTGGTAGGCGTTGTTGCCGTGCTTTATCCAGCGGTTTATTTTTACGAGCTAGCTGATAGGACAGGGGACTACATCACTCAAGATATCGTCATATCGTTTTTAGCGATCATTGTTTTGCTTGAAGCCGGCAGGCGTGTCATGGGACCAGCGCTTCCTATCATTTGTATATTATTTTTGATATATGATCACTTTGGCCCTTATATGCCAGACATCATCGCTCACCAAGGCGCTAGCTTTGAAAAGATCGCAGGTCATATGTTTTTAACGACCGAAGGTATCTTTGGTGTGCCTATCGGAGTTAGCGTTAGCTTTATCTATCTTTTTGTTCTTTTTGGCTCATTGCTTGAGAGGGCAGGAGCTGGGCAATATTTCATAAATTTAGCTTTCTCTCTTCTTGGCAAATATAGAGGCGGTCCAGCTAAAGCTTCAGTCATCGCAAGTGGTCTAACTGGCATGGTTTCAGGCAGCTCCACAGCAAATGTTGTAACCGTTGGTACATTTACCATACCACTTATGAAAAAAGCTGGTCTTTCGCGCACAAAAGCTGGAGCCATCGAGGTTGCAGCTGGCGTAAATGGCCAGCTTATGCCTCCGATCATGGGCGCAGCTGCTTTTATTATCGCTGAGTTTTTAGGCATGACATATACAAATGTCATGATGGCAGCGGTTATCCCAGCGTTTGCTTGTTATTTGTCACTATTTTTTATCGTTCATTTGGAGAGCGTCAAGCTTGGTTTAAAAGGTATAAACCAAAGCGAGTTTCACTCAAGATTTAAAATTTTTGTAAGCGGACTTCACTATATAACTCCGATTTTAATTTTGCTTTATACACTATTAATCGCAAAAGAGTCAGCTATCGCTGCGGCGTTTAATGCGATTGGATTTTTATTTTTAATAATGATCTTTCAAGAGCCAGTTAAAAAACTAGCAAGTGGCGAAAAAGTTGGAATAAATGATGTATTAATAGGCTTTGAAGATATATTTTGGGCGATGGTCGCAGCCGCAAAAAGTATGACAACGATCGCCATTGCAACCGCACTTGCAGGTATCATCGTGGGTTCTATCTCTCTAACTGGCCTTGGCCAAGTACTTTCAGATCTAGTTGAGCTACTTGCTGGTGATAATATAGTTATGATATTGCTTCTTACTGCGATGATGTCACTTATACTAGGAATGGGCCTTCCAACGACGGCAAACTACATCGTAGTTTCAAGCCTTGTGGCACCTGTTATTTTATTTTTGGCGCACAAAAATGGCTTTTTAATCCCAGCCATTGCTGTGCATCTTTTTGTCTTTTACTTTGGAATTTTAGCTGATGACACGCCACCAGTTGGTATCGCGGCTTATGCGGCAGCTGGTATTGCTAAAGCAAATCCTATAACCGTTGGCGTTCAAGGATTCTTTTACGATCTAAGAACGGCGATCTTGCCATTTGCCTTTTTCTTTAACAACAAACTTATGCTAATAGAAAGCGTAAATGAGGGCGACCCGCTTGATTCAAAAGGAATAATCTGGATGAGTAATCCGCTTGAAATTTTACTTGTCTTTGGTATGGCGATCGTGGGAATGTTTGCTTTTTCAAGCTTACTTCAAGGCTACTATGTCACAAAGCTTAGGATCTGGGAGCGTATTCTTTTGATCCCTGTTGTGCCACTAGCTCTTGTACCAAATATATGTGTGAAATTTAATCTTATACCAAACGAATACACTGCTTATATCGTAGCTGCTGTACTTTATGGGTTTGTTTTTATGACTCAATGGGGTATTAAAGACAAACCACTTGATCAAATAAAAATAATCTAATCTTAGGCAAGAGTACTCTTGCCTAAATTTCTAATATAAATTTTTAGAGCTACTTTTGTATTTTGAGTAATTCCTATTTAAAATAAGTGTGTTTTTGATTTTTTGTTTAAGGATATTGGTGTAATAAATTAAATAAGAAATTTTTAGGCTCGTAAGCCTAAAAATTATAGTTGTTTTGAGCGTCTTAGATCGCCTGCAAATTCGCAAGACATCTTATCGCCTAATTCGCAGCCTTTTACTAAAAATTCGTAAGCTTTTTTAAATTCTTTAGCTTCTATCAAGATAGAACCTACCATCTCGCAAGAATATCCATCATTCTTATCACAAGCTTTGTTAAAAAGTTCTCTTGCTTTTTGTGGCTCAGTGTTTAGATAAAGTCCACCAGCTGCCGAGCAACCTTCAACCTCGCCAGCTTCGCAAGCTTTGTTATAGTACTCTAAAGCCTTGCTTGGATTAGGTAGAGCTGTTTTTCCTAGTTGGTAAATCGCTCCAACTTTTACGCAAGATTTTACGTCATTTGCCAAACATCCTGCTTCAAATTTAGCCAAAGCTTCTTTGAAATTTGAACCAGCATACGCTTTTAAGCCATCTTCAAAATCGCCTGCGAAAGCACAAGCAGCTAAAAGCGATACAAGAATCATTTTTTTCATTTAAATTTCCTTTTGTAAAATTTCTCGCAATTTTATCATATTAAATTTACACTTACTTGATGAAAAATAATTACACTTTTAAAATTTGCTCTTGCTTTCTATAATCAGGCATGATTTTTTCTATAAAATCGTAAAAACTTTTTTGATGATGTGGATAGAGCAGGTGTGTTAGCTCGTGAAGAACGACGTAGCGCACAGCTGAGAGCGGCTTTTCTATGAGTCTTAGGCTTAGGTTTATGTAGCCTTTTTTGTGATTGCAGCTGCCCCAGCGAGTTTTGCTATTTCGTATGACTATACGCTTGATTGGTTTGTTTATAAAAGGCTGAAAATGGCTTATAAGCTCTAAAAATAGCTCTTTTGCCCTTACTTTTTTAAAACGCTCAAGGCTTTTTAAATTTGGCGTAAAGACAAACTCGCCATCAAAAAATGGCTCTTTAAAATTTTCATCAAATTTTATCTTATAAATTTGTCCAAGAAATTTCATCTCATCATCTTTTGGTAAATTTAAAAGAGCTTTTTTGTAAGTATTTTCAAGCCAAATTTTATGCATCTCAAGAAAGCTAAGAGCCATCTTTTGTGTGCTGTAAAATGGCATAGATAGCGTGATCTTAGCGTCCTTGCCAACTCTTAGACGCATGGATTTTACATTTGTTTTAAAATTTATTAAAACGCTTAGCCCATAAAAGTCTAAATTTATGCTCTTTTGCTTTAAACTAGGCGTTTTTCTTGCCATTTTTTGCTTCTCCAACGCCACGTATTTGCAAGGCCTCTTAGCCATTCATCAGCACAAAATCCTATCCAAACGCCGATAATTCCCCAGCCAAGATAGATACCTAAAAAATATCCAAGTGGCAGTGAAAGCCCCCACATGAAGATAAGGCCAGTCGCAAGAGGAAATTTTGCATCACCGCTTGCACGAAGGGCGTTTACGATGACTATGTTAAAGGTTCTGCCAGCTTCAAGAAATATCGAAAGTGTAAAAAGCGGTAGCATGATCGCACGTAAATTTTCGTTTAAATTCAGTGCGTCCATGATTTGATACTTTAGCGCATAAGCTATAAGCACGACTACAAGCGTTATAAAAACTCCAAGTCTTAGCGCCCTAAATGTCCTTGTGTAGGCCTCGTTAAACTCGCTTGCTCCAACTAAATGCCCAACGATGACCTCGTTTGCCACACTGATGCTCGCTCCACAAAGCAAGATAAGAAGCGTGATCTGAAAGTAAATGGTCTGCACGCTAAGGCTAGCCTCGCCCATGCTTGCCACAAAGCCAAAAGCGACCATGTATTGCGCCATCCAGAGTAAATTTTCGCCTGCGCTTGGAAGGCCAATTGAGAGGATTTTCTTTAAAATTTCAAATGGCACGACAAGTAGCTTTTTAAAATAAATTTTAACTTTTGCTTTTTGACTTAGCATATAAGCTAGCACAAAAATGCCTACTAATCTGCCAACAAGTGTCGAGATAGCGACACCTTGTAGTCCTAAATTTGGCAGATCAAACCAGCCAAAAAGGGAGATAGCATTGCCTAAAATCGTAATTACGTTCATTAAAACCGAAGTTAGCATAACAGCAGTTGCTAGATTATAAACACGAAGCACCGCAGCTAGTACCATGCCGATACCATCAAAAAGTAGGGCAAAGCCAAGGATATGAAGATATGAGAAGCTATCATTTATAAGCTCTTTTGGCACGTTTAGTAAATTTAAGATATTGTAGCCAAAGACGTAGATAATGATAGCTGAGAAGATACCAAAGAGCGTATTTGACGTGATGCTTGCGTGTATAACGCTTGATGCAAGATCGTTCTTTTTAGCTCCTAGTGCTTGGGCGACGACAACTGAACAGCCAATGCTTAGGAAGTTAAAAATGGTCATAAAAAGATCCATCACTTGATTGCCAGCACCCATTGCACCAACTAGATGCACACTTACTTTTGTCACCATGTAGGTGTTGATGATGAGCGTAATGAAGTGTAAAAACATATCCAAAAATATCGGAACTACGAGTTTTCTCATAGATAAGTTCATTAAATTTTCCTTAATTATTTTAAAAATTTTGGCGATTATAGCCAAAATTAGGTTTTAGCTCCCTTTTGATATAATCGCGAGAAATTTAAAAAATGAGATAAAAATGGCATTAATCGACCTGATAGACGTAAGTAAAAAATTTGGCGCAAATGAGATTTTAAACGCTGTAAATTTTAGTGTAAATGAAAATGAAAAAATAGCGATCATCGGTAAAAATGGCAGCGGTAAAAGCACGCTTATGAAGATCATCTCTGGCGAGGTGGCAGTAGATAGTGGTAGACGCATAGTGCAAAACTTAATAAGCGTCGAGATGCTAGCTCAAACTCCAAATTTTAACGCAACTTTTACCGTAAGGCAGGCACTAAATAACGAGCTAAAAGAGATATTTGATGCGATAAGCGAATATGAAAAGAGCGGTGTTTTGCTAGCAAATGACCCTGAAAACAAAGAAATTTTAAAAGAACAAGAGAGACTTTTAAAATTTATAGAGGCAAAGGATGGCTGGAATATCGAGCACAAGATCGAGCGAATTTTGCAAGAATTTAAACTAAAAGAGTATGAAAACAGGCCTATTTGCTCGCTAAGTGGCGGCGAGATCAGACGCGTGGCACTGGGTGCTCTCATCCTTAAAAAGCCTGATGTCTTGCTACTTGACGAGCCGACAAACCACCTTGATGTTTACATGGTCAAATTTCTTGAAGATATGCTAAAGGGCTCAAATCAAAGCATAGTTTTTATAAGCCACGATAGGTATTTTATCGATGCGCTGGCAACTAGGTGCGTTGAGGTCGAGGAGGCTGGGCTTAGAAGCTTTGATGGTGGATATGCAAACTATCTAACAAAAAAAGAGGAAATTTTAGCAAGCCTTGCAAAGTCGCATGAAACGCTACTAAAGCAGCTAAAAGCTGAAGAGGAGTGGCTAAGGCGCGGAGTAAAAGCTAGACTAAAACGAAATGAAGGCAGAAAAGAGCGAGTGCTCGCCATGCGCGAAGAGGCTAAGAAAAATCCAGGTGTGATAAGGCGCGTGAGGCTTGAGCTGGAGCGTGCGAGTAAAAATTTCAACCAAACGCAGAGCCAAAACCGCAAAAAAATGCTCTTTGAGTTTAAAAATTTAAGCAAAAGTATAGACGGCAAGGTGCTTTTTGAAAAATTTGACGCAAGGGTCTTACAGGGCGAGAGGATCGCCATAGTCGGACGAAACGGTAGCGGTAAAAGCACGCTGCTTAAAATTTTGCTAGGGCTTGAAAAGCCAAGTAGCGGCGAGATAAAAAGAGGCGAGGTAAGTATTGGCTACTTTGATCAAGCTAGAAATGTCCTTGATGATGACAAGAGTCTAATAGAGACATTTTGTCCAAATGGCGGCGATCACGTGCTGATTCGTGGGCGAAATATGCACGTCTATGGCTATCTTAAAAATTTCCTCTTTCCAAAGGAATTTTTAGATAAAAAGATAGGCGTTTTAAGTGGCGGCGAGAAAAACCGTGTCGCACTTGCGATGCTTTTTACTAAAACTTACGATGTGCTGGTGCTTGACGAGCCGACAAACGACCTTGATATCGCAACTATCAACATCTTAGAGGACTACTTGCAAAGCTTTGAGGGAGCTATCTTGCTAGTTAGCCACGATAGATATTTTGTCGATAAGATGGCAAACAAACTTTGGGCATTTGAGGGCTCAAAGATAAATGTCTTGCATGAAGAGTATAGCGTCTATTTGGAGCTTGAAGATGAGCTAAAAGAGCTTGATAAATTTGAAAAAGAGCTCTCAAATAGCCAAAATGAAGCCAAACAAAAGAGCAAAACCGGCGTAAAGCTAAGCTACAAACAAACACAAATTTTAAATACATATCCAGATAAAATTTCAACCCTTGAAGCAAGAGTGACCGAGCTAAACGAGGGGCTTAGCGATCCAAAAATTTATCAAGAAGTGGGACTAACTAAGCTTTATGAAGAGCTTGAAAGTGCAAAAGCTGAGCTTGAAAGCCTAGAAAATGAGTATTTTGAAGTGCTTGAGATCGCCGAGGAGCTAGAGTAGCTTGAAAAAGATCGGTAGGATAAGCGCGCTAAATACGAGAGTTGTTAGACAAAATTCTGTTGTAAGCCTTAGCATTATCGTTGATAAAATGAGGTTTAGTGAGACATTTTCGCCTAAAATATATAAATATGAAGTGGGCGATCTAGTCCAGATAAAATATAAGAGGGTTGGATTTTTAAATAAGATAGAGACCATTAGGCTAATCGCAAAAAGCAGCGAAGAGTCAGGGTTTTTTGCAAGGATTACAAATTTGATCTTCATGCTTGGTTGTTTTTATTTTTGCTTTATTGCGTTAGTTTTTATTTATTATGGGGTTACGTTGGAATTTAATATTATTAGGCTTACTATTACATTAGCAGCCGCTTGTTTTTTGTTTTTGATGGGTAAATTTGCATATCTTAAGTTTTTGATATTTAGATATTTTATATTTGGATAGAACTTTGAAATTTAAATATATGAAAGGTTTGCGGCTTGATGAGGTCGCTAAATTTGTTTGAAATGGGGCTAAAATGCTAAAAAAACATCCGCTAATCTCTGTAGTGATAGCTATTGTTGTGATATTTTTTGCTACCTACTTTTTTATCTTTGGGTTAGTTTCTATTTTAGATGACGACATTGGCGATAGTAAAGAGTTAAATAATAGCTTTTTTTACGTCAAAGATGACAAAGTCTATGCTATGGTGCCAAGTGGCGGTAAATTTGAGCTAATAGGCGTGAGGGCCAGCAAATTTAGATACATTGACACCGGCAAATACGACAACAGAAACGTTGGCTCTAGCGATGAGGCGGTATATTGTGGCAATCTCGTGATGAGCGGGCTTGATCCAAATGGCGTTAGAGCGCTTGGCAATGGCTATTTTGGTGATGGCAAGATAACATATTTTTGCGATAGCGTAAGCGAGACGAACCTCGAAATATCCGCACTTAAAGAGTTTTGGGACATCGTCTCACATAAAATGTTTGATACGCCAAAAGCGCAAACTCATATCTATAAATTTAGACAGGTTGATAACGCTAATTTAGCTGCGATCTTGGGCTTTGGCTATGCAAGCGACGGAGTAAAGGTCTATCATGAGGGCAAAGAGCTAGAGGGCGCAAATGCCAGCAAAATGCGATACATCGAGCAGGCATCTGGCAGAAAGAGCGTGCATTTTACGACTGACGGAGAAAATGTCTATTATGACAGCACAAAACTAGGGATCAAATTTAGCCCGCAAATGCGTGATATCGGCGAGATATGGCGCATTCACTATCTTTATGAGCCAAATTCTGGCATGGTCTATGCAAACGATCACGAATTTGACCCACAATTTGCCCCATACGAGCCACTTTTTAACCTAAAAGATGAGCACTCCTATCATGCTCTTTTTCGTGGCAAAGGCGGTATCTATCACTGGGAGCGAAAGTGGCAGTGGTATAACAGCATAGATGAGGGCGAGTTTGTAAGAGATGGAGACGATCCTTTTAAAGGCGAGATAACGCCGCTATATGGTGATGTGGTGATAAGTGATGGCAAGACATATTTTCTAAAAACCTATGAAATTTGGCACAACACGAAAAATGATCACAGCCTAAGCTCACGCCACACTTGCATCGTAAGGCTTGATACAAAAGAGCAGTGGCGAAAGATAGGGCTTGTAAGAAACGATGGCTACGGAGCGGTTTATGCAAACGGAGATAAGACATATTATTTTGATAACGTCGGCTACGGCTGGCATTTTAACAGCAGCGTTTATGATATAAACGACCTTGGCGTGGTTGAAATTCTCACTCGTCCTTATGGCCCAAATGTTAAGAATTTAAAACTTGATGAGATAGTAAAAATGGTAGATCAAGGCGCTATGACGCCAGCTGATGGTGAGGTGGTGATCGATGCGATAAGCGACTTTGATGATTACTCGCAAAAATATGCCTACTGGATATTTCTTGCCATTGCATTTGTGGCCTCGGTAGTTGGCGCTATTTTTAAAAATAAAAAGCAAGCAAACAAGCTTAAAAAAAGGGTAGATGATTATAGATTATGAGAAAAATTGCGACTAAGATACTTTATCTTTTTGTCATTTTGACACTATTTTTTGTTTTGGCTATGCTTTATCTGTGGCGTGAGGGCGAGTATCAAAGAGGCTTTGCAAACATTGATAGTAGCGAGTTTTACCGCTCGCCTGAGGGTAAAATTTATGTTCAAATTTCAGGCAGTGGCAAGTATGAGCTAAAAGGAGTTGATGAGGCTAGTTTTAGGGTCTTAAAGCTAAAACACGCATATGATTACTCAAATGTGGCGGCTGATAAAAACAGCGTCTATTGCTCTAGAGAAATTTTGCCTGGGCTTGATCCAAACAGCACCAAAGTGCTTGGCAATGGCTATCTAAGTGATGGCAAGATAAGCTATTATTGCAGCTCTAGAAGTGAGAAAAAGGCGGGATTTAATGAATTTATCGCCGTCATGAAAAGCGTCGCTCACATCTTTATAAAAAGCTATGATGATAGCCCTTATTTTTACAGGACAAAAAGGGTTGAAAGCACAAATTTAGAGCCTATCTTTGACGCTGGCTTTGCAAGAGATGGGGGCACGCTTTACTACAAGGGCGAAAAGCTTGACGCACAGCCTAGCGGGCTAAGATACATCACGGCAGAAAATGGCGCTCCTAGCGGATATTACACAGACAGCAAAAGCCTATTTTTAGGCTTTTATAAGCTTGATACAAGCTACACAGATGAGACGCGCCGGATATGCTATGACCAAAAGCATGATATAGAATATCTTTTTGAGCCAAAAAGTGGGGCGGCGTTTGCAAATGAGCTCAAATTTAGCACCCAAAATATGCCTTATAGTGCCATTTATAGCGTGGATAACGTGCATTCGTTTTGGCCTCTTTTTGCCAGCAAAGATGGAATTTACTTTTGGGATAGCACGAAAAACGAGCAGGCTAAAATTTCAGACTACCAGCTAAAAGGCGAGCTAAAAAGGCTCTATGCTGACGTTTTTGTAGATGAGAGCTCAGCGTATTTCTTACAGCAAGGCGAAGAGTGGCGTCGCTCAAAGCACGGCAGGCACTTAGAGGCGCAAACAGTCTCTTTATATAAATTTGCCCCAAGCAGCTCTTGGCGTGAGATAGGGCTAGTAAAAGATGGCGAGTATGGCGCAGTATATGCAAACGGCGAGAAGGTCTATTTTTTTAGCAAGATAAAGCCATTTTACGGCATAAAGCATAGCGTTTATGAGGTGGCGGGTCCTAGCGTCATAGAAATTTTAACAAGAGCGTCTAAAGAGCTTAGCGCAAAAGATATCAGCGAGATGATAAAGCGCGGTGAGCTAGTGGAGGCAAGCGGCGAAGAGGTTGCAAGATCGAGGATAGAGTATGACTCGCCAAAGATCATTTTGTATATCACATTTGGCATCGCTTTTGTCGTCATAGTGCTAACAACTCTTGCAAAACCAAAGAGAGATGAAAGAGACTTGAGATAAATTTCGAAGTGGCTATTTTTGGTGGCTAGAGCTTAAAATTTCATAAAAATTTAAAGAGAAAATTTGGCCTATTTACTCTTTTTTGTTATTTTAAGGCAAAACTGAAATTTATAAAAAGGAGAAAAATGTTTAAATTTCAAAGGTCAAAATTTAACAATTCAGTATTTATCCCATCGCTTATTGTCATATTTTTAATAGCGGCATTTGCAGCGATATTTCCAAATTTCTCAAATGAGTTTTTTAAGGGTATGCAAAACTACATCGCGGCCAAATTTGGCTGGTTTTATATCCTAGTTGTTGCCGTCATACTGCTAAGCGTCATCATTCTTGGCTTTAGTAAGCTTGGCGAGATCAAGCTAGGAGCTGATCACGTAAAGCCAGAGCACAAAAATATTTCGTGGTTTTCTATGCTTTTTGCCGCTGGCATGGGCATAGGTCTAGTATTTTTTGGTGTGGCCGAGCCGCTCATGCACTATCTAAACCCACCAGTTGGCGACGCGCAAACTATCGCAGCGCAAAAGCTTGCGTTGAATATCACATTTTTTCACTGGGGCATGAGCGCATGGTCAGTTTATGCTATCGTAGCGCTAATTCTAGCCTTTTTCTCGTATAGACACGGCTTGCCACTAACGCTTAGATCGGCGTTTTATCCGATCATCGGAGATAAAATTTATGGCAAGATAGGTAGCGCCATCGATACATTTGCCGTCGTGGCGACCCTTTTTGGCGTGGCGACATCGCTAGGATACGGCGTGCTTCAGGTAAATGCTGGCCTTACGCACGTTTTTGGCCTGCCAACTATGCATATCACGCTTTTAATAGTGCTTTGCCTAGCTGCGACCATCTCAGCGGCAAGTGGCGTGGATAAGGGCATTAAGATCTTATCAAACGCAAATATCGCGCTAGCTATTTGTTTTATGTTTTTGATACTATTTTTGGGCGATACGACACAGCTTTTAAAGTCGTTTGTGCAAAACAGCGGCGACTACATCTCTACGCTCATCTCAAATACATTTAACCTCTACGCCTACGAGAGGCAAAACGAGAGCTGGCTTGGCGGCTGGACGCTGCTATACTGGGCTTGGTGGCTATCTTGGTCGCCGTTTGTGGGGCTTTTTATAGCTAAAATTTCAAAAGGCAGAACGATCAGAGAATTTGTGATCGGCGTGCTTCTCGTGCCAACTGGCTTTACCTTTGCTTGGATGAGCTTTTTTGGTAACTCAGCGATTGCGCTTGTTCAAAATGGCTTTAGCGAGCTAGCAACGACTGTAAATTCCGACTCAGCCTCAGCACTTTTTATGTTTTTAGAAAAATTTAGCTTCTCAGGTGTGCTAAGCACGATCGCAGTCTTTATGATCGTCATATTTTTCGTCACTTCCGCCGACTCTGCGGCGATCGTTATGAACATGCTCTGCTCAAACGGCAAAGACGATACGCCAGTTTGGCAAAAGGTCTTTTGGGGCGTTGCAGTTGGCGTCGTGGCGGCATTTTTGATGCTAGCTGGCGGTCTTGGCTCGCTTCAAGCGCTTACTATCACCACGGCGCTGCCATTTGCGATCGTGCTACTTGGCGCTATTTACGGGCTATTTAAGGCTTTGCGCGTGGATCTAACCAAAAAAGAGACAAATAACTTTAGTAACATGCCTCTTAGTGATCTTTCAAAGCCGTGGCAAGAGCGCCTAAGTGCGATCATCACGCTTCCAGGCAAGAAAGATGGCAAGAAATTTTTAAACGAAGTCGCACTAAAAGCGTTTAATGAGCTAAAAGAGGAATTTGCTAAAAACGGCCTTGAAGCAAAGGTCACAAATGGTGAAAATTTTGTAAATTTAAACGTTGGACTTGGCGATGAGATGGACTTTAGATATGGCGTCTATCTCACCAAAAGCCAGAGCCCAGACTACACCAGAGAGCTTGACGGCGATGATCTTTACTATAGAGCTGAAGTCTATCTAAAAGAGGGCGGTCAGGACTACGACGTGCTTGGCTGGAGCGAAGCCACGCTGATAAACGACGTCATCGAGCAATACCGCAAACACATGCAGTTTTTACATGTTGTTAGAGAGTAAATTTGAGTGAAATTTGCCTGGAATTTGAAAATTTCTAGGCAAATTCTAAATTTTACTCACTCGTTATCGTTTGTTACTGAATTTAAAAGCGTGATATACTTGTTTGTAAATTTTAAAATTTGATTGAGTTTTATGCACGTGGTGTAAAGCAAGATATGAGTGTCCTTATTTTTTAGAGAAAACAAATTAGAAAATTTAACTTTATTGGTTTGTATTTTTGCTTGTAGCTATGAGATAAATTTGAAATAAAAAATGTTAATTTTTTGTTGCGTATCGTTCAAATTCCAGAGCCAAAATGCATTTTCTGTAAATTTTTAACTTTGATAGATGTTTTGCTGTATCGGTCATTGTAAAAATTTATAAAATCTCAAGTCTGGTGCTGATATCAGCAACGCCTTTTGAATACATCGCTGATGTTACTATCGCATCGGCATTTGCGTAATCTTTTGCATTTGATAAATTTATACCACCGGCTGCTAGGATAATGGTATTTGGCGAAATCTCATCTCTTAAAGAGAGTACATTTTCGATGAGCTCTGGACTAAATTTATCGCACTGCACGACGTCGCAATTTGCTTTTAAAAGCTTGCTTACTTCGTCTAAATTTTCAGCTTCAATGCATACTTTTCGCTCAGCCATTTTTGCTTTAAACTCTGGCAAATGCGATAAAAATTTATCAAAGCTACCGTAGGCTTTCATGTGGTTTTTAAAAAATAAAATACTATCGCTAAGCCCAAGCCTATGGATGCCACCACCGCCTTCAAGTACGGCTTTTACGCAAAATTTCTTAGCAAACGGAAAACTCTTTCTAGTTGCCAACACTTCACATTTTTTATTGACGCACTTTGTGGCATTTACCATTTTGTTTGTATAAGTTGCGATGGCACTGGCATATTCTAGTGCGACTTGAGCTAGTTTCCAAGCTTTATGCACATCTTTGTAGCTGCCATAAATTTTTATGATTACATCGCCAGCCTTGCAAATTTGAGAATTTTGCACAAAAATTTTACTCTCGCACCCAAGTAGCTTTGCAACACTTGCGGCTACATCAACGCAGCTAACGCAAATTTCATCACGTGAATAAATTTCAAGTAAGGCATTTTTATCGATATTTTGAAGCGACGTAGTAAGATCAAAGTAAGGTATATCTTCGTTTATATAGCTTAGAATTTCTGCGTCGCTAAGTATCATTTTATGCCTTTTTTGCCTCATTTTTTGCTTTTATTATCATTTTTTTAAAGATTCCATTGTCATAAAGCCCAGCATGATAAAGAGCAAAGCAAGTAAATGCAATGCCTGAAACTGTGTGTAATTTTTTCATACCTCTGCCATTCATGCAAAGTGCCGTTAAGCAAACTGTCGCTAAAGTAACGCCCATACCGACCTTTGCTACCTTTCTGTGAGTATTTATGTCAAGTAGTTTGCCACTTATTTTTGTATCGTTTTTCAAATTCTTCTCCATTTAGTTTTTATTCCAGCAACTTGTATTTTTGATGCCAAGACTTTCTGGGTCAAATTCTGGATTTATCCCAGCTTTTCTTTGAGCTTCGTAGTCTTTGACTGCTATTATCACTACTTTTGAAAGTAAGAATATAGCGATAATATTAATAGTTGCCATTGCAGCCATTGTGATATCAGCGATATTCCAAGCGAGCTTTAAATTCATCTGAGCACCAATAAATATCATAACGACAGCTGTTATCTTAAATAGCAATGTAAACTTGTGGTTTTTGGTTAAAAATTTCATATTTGCCTGAGCGTAGTAGTAGTTGCCAATAAGCGAAGTGATGGCAAAAAGTACAACTGCAAGAGTAGTAAAATGAACTCCAAATTCACCAAAATACTCTTTCATTGCGGCTTGAACGAGAGGAAGGGCGGTTAGCACCTCGCCACTTGATCCAGTTTGCTTTGTAAGATATGCCTGTGAAAATAGTACGATCATACCAGAAGCGATACATATAGTCATGTCTATAAAGACTGCCATTGCTTGAACTAGGCCTTGTTTTACTGGGTGGCTAGTATGTGCTGCGGCTGCTGCGTTTGGAGCTGAGCCCATGCCAGCTTCGTTTGAGAAAAGGCCTCTTTTGATGCCTATTACGATCACGCTGCCGGCAAATCCACCAAATATCGCTTTAAAATCAAAGGCATTTTCTAAAATCATCTTAACAACATCAGGAATTTCTTTGAAATTTAAAACGATAGCAATAAGTGCTAGCGAGATGTAGGCAAGTGCCATGAAAGGCACGATATATGAGCTTACTTTACCGATGATGTGACTTTTGCTAAAAAACATAACCGCCGCAAATGCTGTAAGGATAAGGCCGATGCCAACAGGTAGGCCACTTTGTGCAAAGCTAACGTTGCTACCAGCTTTGTCATAGTAAATTTCAAAAGCTGATGTCATGGTGTAGCTTTGAAGGCCGTTAAAGCCGTATGCGTAGGTGATGATGAGAATCACCGCAAAAAGCGAAGCCAACCACTTTATGCCAAGGCCATTTTTGATGTAATAAGCTGGACCACCTTTAAATCCAAAAACGTCTTTTGTCTTATAAATTTGTGCTAGCGTACTCTCTATAAAAGCTGAAGCTGATCCTAAAAATGCCATCAAGCACATCCAAAAAAGAGCACCAGGACCGCCCGCAACAATGGCAGCTGAAATTCCAGCGATATTGCCTATGCCAACGCGTGAAGCAGTCGAGATCATAAGTGCTTGAAATGGTGTTAAATGGTGCTTATTATACTTGTCCTTTTTTTCTACTAAGACTCTGCAAGCCTCAAAAAACATCCTAAACTGCACAAAACGAGTCAAATAACTAAAATAAATTCCCGTAGCCACAAGAATAATGACTAAAAAATATCCATATAAAAAGTCGTTGGCTACGTCCATTTTGCCGTTTAAAAAATTTAAGAAACTATCAAGCACCATCTACCCTTTCAAATTTATTTTGATTTGAATTTTACGCCCTTCATTGAATTTAATAAAAGCCAAATCGTTGTGCCATTATGAAGCATGGCAGTTGCTATTGGATTTAACATACCAAGTGTCGCAGCGCTTAGTATAGCTGTGTTTACGCCAACTGTTGAGCGGAAATTTGAGCTAATTAAATCCATTGTTTTATTTGCAAGCTCTTTTACGAGAGCTACGCTCATGATGTCGTCTTTTAAAAGACTTATGTCAGCCGTCGCTTTAGCTATATCAGCACCTTTGTGCATGCTTATGCCCACATTTGCCTTAGTTAGACTTGGAGCATCATTTATGCCATCTCCCACAAAGGCTACTTTTTTGCCCTCACTCTTTAGCTCTTCGATGATAGCTGCTTTATCTGTTGGTAAGCACTCTGCATAGACCCTATCAAGTCCAAGCTCACGTGCTACTTCTTCAGCCTTGCTTTTGATGTCGCCGCTTAGCATGACGACCTCTTTTACGCCAAGGCTTCTTAGCTTTTTAACCATATCTTTTGCGTTTTCTCTCATATCATCTTTCATAGCGATGACGCCAACTAGCTCTTTATCATATCCTACATAGAGTAAGGTTAGTCCGCTATTTAATGCTTTGCTTATTAAAGCTTCATGAGCTTTAAAGCTTATCATCTCGTCATCTTCTAAAAAGTGTCTACTGCCGATAACCACCTCTTTGCCGTGCATCGCAGTTTTTACGCCGTGAGCTACGATAAATTCAACTTCATCGTGATGAATATGGTGGAAACCACGCTTATTTGCAGCTTCAACTATTGCTTCGGCTACTGGATGAAAGTAGTGCTCTTCGGCACTTGCAGTTAAATTTAATATATCATTTTGAGAAAAGCCCTCTTTAAATGAGTAAATTTCAACTACGCTTAGGCGCCCATGTGTCAGAGTGCCGGTCTTATCAAATACAAAAGTATCAACTGAGCTTAAAGCTTCGATCGCCTTTGCGCCTTTTACAAGAATGCCGTTTCTACCAGCTTTTGAAATACTTGATTTAAAAGCAACTGGTGTAGCAAGCTTTAATGCACAAGAGTAGTCCGCTTGAAGTACGCTAGCAACGCTATTCATATTTTTATTTATAATGTATGAAAGTCCAGCAAGCGAGAGTGTAACAGGCACAAGTTTATCGGCTAGTTTTAATGCTTTTACACCAATGGCTGATTTTTCATTGAGTGAAGTTTGTATGTACTCTTTGATCCTAGCTGTTGCTGTATCACTACCTACATTTTCAGCCCAAATTTTTATCCTACCTTCATCGACAACAGTGCCACTTATAACACGGTCGCCTCTAGCTTTTGGTATAGGTTCAGCCTCTCCAGTCATTGAGACTTGATTTACATCGGCGTTACCTTCAACGATATAACCATCAACGCCTATCGTCTCACCAGCTCCGACTACTACGATGTCGCCTTTTTTTAAATTTTCGGTTTTTACTTTTTCAAGCGTCTTTTCACCATTTAAATTTCTCTCGACCCAGACTTCTTCAATATTTGGTTTTGCTAGCTCTTTGATGAGATCATCACTTCTGTGACTAGCACTTTCTTCCATATATTCGCCGATATTTATCATCAAATTTGTGCTATTTGCTGCTAAATGATCGCCCATTGCTAGGCTAGTGCCAATAGCTGTTGCTTCAAGCACTTTTGAAGTAACGCCCTCATGCCTTAGCTCTTTTGCACCTTCTATTAAATTTGGTGCTGTGGCGTAAAGAGTCACGGCTGATTTTAGAGTTTTATTGCTCATAAATGGCGTTATACCAAGTGCGGCAGCAGCCTTATAGATATTTGCCTTGCTTGGCAAATTTGGATCTTTTGCCTTTGTTGGAAATTCATAGCTCTTTATAAAGTTTAAAATTTTATCGTAGTTTTTATTGTATTCAACGATAATACTTTTTGCGTATTTATTTACACGAACACTTAGTGCATCAGTTCGCTCTGAGATCGCAGCCTCGATAGCGCTGACGTCGCTTCTAGCGTTTAGGCTCTCGCAAATAAACCTCGCTCTATTTTTACTCTTGTGAGCTAGAGTGATCTTATTTTTGTGAGTCAAGTTCTGCTTTGACATCTTCAAAACGCTCTTTTAGTTCTTCTATGCCAGCATTTATAAGCTCGCCACCTTTGATAATCGCTTTAAATACGCACTCTTGTGCTTTTGGATTAGTCAGTACATAAGCTGCGATACCACCTAGAACTAGACCTTTTACAAAGCCAGCAGCATTAAAATTTTCAGGTACAAATGGTAAATTTTGAGCTGCATTGTTTATTGCATTATCGATTGCGCTTGGTTGAGTAGCTGCTGCATTGTTAGCCGCAGTTTCACTTGCTACGTTTTCTTCATTGATGTAAGGGTTATTCATTATTTACTCTCCAATTTTATTAGTTTTTCTGCTATCAAAAGACCGCCAATGCCAGCTGCTGTAAAAGCTGCTGCATTTAGATATTTTTTTTGTGCTATTAAATTTGAAGCATGAATACCAACAGCACCTACAAAACCACCAGTTACAGCGTATTTCGCTATCTTTTTAGCAACATCTTTTTTAGTTGCTCTATTATTTAGATAGTCGCTAAAGCCAAGTGCAGCTGCACCCATGCCAGCGATTAAAGCACCGCTGATGAAGTGATCAAATGGAAGTCTTGTGCTTGAAAGTGTAAAAAGACTATTTTCTTGCATTCTCTATCCTTAAGCTATATCGTTTGGTGTGATAGCTTTTGGAGCGGCTGGCTTTTTAGCGCGTGGTTTTCTTGTTTTCTTTACCACTTTTTCAGCCTCTTTTTCTACTTTTTTAGCACCGCGTTTTGCTTTTTTCTCTTCTTTTACTATAAAGTCTTTTGCATCTTTTGCAACGCTTTTACCTTTTTTGTAAAGATCTTTTGCGGCTTCTTTGCCTTTATCAAAGCCATCTTGGGCGTACTCTTTGATCTTATCTCTTTTATTCCAAGCAGCTATTGCTAAACCGCCTACTGCTAAACCTGCTAAAAATGGTAATGCCATTTTAAATCCTTTCTTTGTTTGATTTTGTAAATTATTCATTTTCTTCATCCTTATTAAAATTTTTACTAACTACTGAAATGCCTAATGCCCCAAGCGCAAGTCCGCTAAAAAACGAGAAATTTGGATTATTAGTTATCTTTGCTAACTCGCTTTTATCAGCCTTGCCACTTGCGATATTTTGCAAGCTTTTAGTTATCTCATTAAAGTCATTTTGATAGTTTTCTAAAATATTTGTTATGCCATTTTGCTCAAAATTTTGTGAAATTTCATTTAAATTTAGCTCATTTTTTATTTCACAGCTACTATAAATTTCTTTTAAGCATTGCTTTAAAGAGGCGATGTATTCGTTATTTGAAGTAGCCCAAAGTCTAAAAAATAGATCTTTTAGCTCTTCATCATCTAAGCTTTCACAAAATTTTTCATACATTTTATTTAGCTCTAACTCATAGTTTAAAGCTTGTATCAGCGCATCTTCTTTATTTTTTGCCGGCAAAAATATAGCTTCATTTTCGCAAGCAAGCTCATAATCATGTGTGCTCGCAAATTTTTCTATTAAGATGATCGCATTTTTTCTGATATTTGCGATCTCGTTAAAAACATCACCAAACGAAGCTAAATTTTCATATAAGCTAAGTGCGTTCTTTTCGCTGGTATATGATGCATTTAAAAGTTCATTAAGCATATTTCACTTCTTTTGCAACTTCATTTACTCTAGTTGAAATCTCTTCTAAATTTTGCCCTTTTAAAAGATCTTCCCAAAGATTTTTTGGAAAAATTTCATGATCGTATTCGATCGTTACAGAGCCGATTAGCTTGTTAAATTTTACATTTTTTATACCATTTATCTGAGCTATCACATCATCTAGGCTAGCTAAATTTACGCTGCTACTTAGCTCTTTTATCTTTGGGCTAACTCTTACTCTTAGTCTGCCGTTTGTGTGAGCTATCATTGAAAAATAGCTTGCAACTTGTGCTAAAGTTTGTGTTTTTATATCCATTTTCATCCTTTTTTTAATTGTGTATTATCTATTTCACAGCTTAAATAAATCTGAAATTTTTTTGTTTTTCATTATCAAAAAGTAAAATGAAATGATAAAATTTAATTTCCATTTTTCTCTTGGCAATCACTACAAATACCATAAAGTATCATTGTATGCGACTGTTCACTAAAATTTTTTTCTTTGCAAATTTGCTCTTGTCTTTGCTCTATCATCTCATCTTCAAAATCAACTATCTTTTCACAAATTTCACATATCAAATGATCGTGCGAGGATTTTAAATTTAGTTCAAATTTTTTTACTCCATTTTCTTCAAAACAATTTGCAAGATGATGCATTTCGAGAAAATTTAAAAACGAGTAAATTGATGTCATTGAAATTTCATTCTTGTGGATTTTGTAAATTTCTGAAGAAATTTCTTGAGCACTTAGATGAGAGTTGCTAATGAAAAGTACATGCAAAATTTGTTCTTTTAACTCTGAGCTTTTCTGCCCAAAGGCTTCTAAAAATTCTTTAAAATGCTTATAAAATAGTTCAAAATTATCCACAAAAACCTAACTAAAATGATAATGAATATAAGGATTTTACAACTTTACTTATAAAAAAAGCATAAAATTTCTTACGAATTTCAAGTAAAGTATTTTATAAGATTGTTTTGGTATAGTGTCGCATTTTTTAAATCAAAATTAAGGAATAAAATGACTTACGACGAGCTTGAATTAGACGCCGTTTTGTTAGAGGTTTTAGAAAATAGAGGCAGCTTTGATTCTATGGACGATGAGGAGCTTTATGAGCTTATCGAACAAGTTGCACAATATACAGATGGCGATTACGAAGAAGCGTTTGAGTATATGACTCAATTTTCTCCAATCCCTAAAAAACGCTTTGTTTCACTATTTATGGTTTAGCAAAAAGCTAAGCCATAACTTCTATAAAATTAATCAAAAAAGTAAAAATAAAAAGAGCTCTTGACCCACTTAATGAGCCAAGAAATTTGAGCTATAAGAAGTATTTTGAGATTATTTCTTTAAATTTTAGTGTGTATTTACTAGCTTTTGGGCTATTGTTGTAGATATTCTCAAAATCATACATTCGCTCATAGTAATCATTTGTATCTTGTATATTTATTTTAAGCCTTGCCACATCTAAGCTAACGCCTATAAAGGCACCACTTGTCTTGCCACGCTCCTCAGCAAATGCTGAAATTTCAGGCAAATCACTTGTGATCGCTACCTCATTACCAACGCCACCAGTTGCTTCTGCTTTTAGGCTGATCGTATCTTTTGCATTAAATAAATTTGCATAAGCTTCTGAATTTTTAAATAAGATGATCATGTCAGCTGAGCTGTAACCAAGTTGTAAGCCTATGCTTCCAGATGTGTAATTTACAAAAAATGGACTTGACCATTCACCATCATCGTTTTTAGCGATAAATACGCCTTTACCTGTTGAGCCAGTTACAACAGCGCCTGCTTTTGTCACATCAGGGATTATGGCGATCGCTTTTATGCCTTCAAATTTAGTGTTTGGCTTTAAATTTCTTGCACCAAAAGCATTTAAAATATTTATTGCATTTTTTAGCTTTTGATTTTGGACCACATCAGCATTTAAGTGTGGCGTGAAAAATAAACCAGCAAGAAATATGATTAATAGTTTTTTCATTAAAATTCCTTCCTTAAATTTTTCGTTATTATAGCCTAAAATAAACTAATGGTAAAAATATTATTAATGATTTTTTATGAGAGTTCATTATAAAATGCGACCTTTTAAGGGAAAAATATGAGTTTAATACTTTTTGTCGAATACGTCGGTATCGCATCAGCTGCACTTAGCGGGTTTTTATTTGCAGTAAAAAAGGAGTGCGACTGGCTTGGAGTCTTTTTGTCTGCATTTTTGACCGCACTTGGTGGCGGTATCATGCGTGATATGCTTGTTGGTAGGGCGGTTTATTCATTTACGCACTATATGCCAGTAAGCGTTGTTATTTTTATGTTGATTGTTTCAAGAGTGGCAAATTTACACATAAAAAGAGAAGGCTTGGAGCGAAAATTTGTATTCATCTTCGCCGATGCGATCGATGTTATCTGCTTTTCGATCGTTGGTGCGATGGTTGCTATTGAGTACAACTACAACATCTTTGGCGTGATGATGATCGCCTTTTTTAACGGCGTTGGCGGCGGTATCTTAAGAGATATATTGCTAAATGAAATTCCATGGTTTTTACGCACTGGACTTTACGGCACGATAAGCCTTGGTGTGGGGCTTGCTTACTTTGTGCTATATCATCTAGGTCTTACCAATATATTTTTTACCATGCTCTTGCTCGCTGCTGGCATTACAGTTAGGATGTTTGCATTTTATAGAGGCTGGAAGCTACCTGATCTATGAAATTTAGCGAGTTTTTTGATATCTGGGTCAATGAAAACTACTATAAATTTGGCGTAGATATCGGTAAAAAGGGCGATTTTTATACAAATGTAAGCGTTGGCTATCTTTTTGGTGCTTGCCTTGCGAACTACTTTTTAAAGCTGCTTAAAAACGGCGAAATTTCTAGCTCTTGCAAGGTCGTGGAGATCGGTGCGAACTCAGGCGATATGCTAGCTGACTTTGCGCAAGGAATTTTTACACTTGAGCCAGAAATTTTGCCAAATTTGGAGTTTATAATCATCGAACCTCATGAAATTTTACGCAAAAAACAGCTTGAAACCTTTAAAAATCGCTTTGGTGACGAGGTTAGAGTAGGGCACTATGAAAATTTGGACGAGTGCTCGTTTGATGAAATTTTTGTCATCTCAAATGAGCTACTTGACGCATTTGGTTGCGAGGTGATAGACGGACAAAATATACTTTTTGTGGATGATGATCTAAAATTTCACTGGCAAAAGGCGGATCAAAATTTACTAGCTCTTGCAAAAAAATTTGGCATAAAAAAGGGCGAGATATCAACTAGCTACGCTAAATTTGCGCTCCAGCTTGCAAATGCGGCAAAAAAGGTGAGATTTTTAAGCTTTGACTACGGCGAATTTGAGCCAAAAAATGAATTTAGTTTAAGGATTTTTAAAGACCATCAAGTATTTTCTTTATTTGAAATTTCAGATCTTGAGCCATATTTTAAAAGATCGGATCTAACATATAGCCTTTGCTTTAAGCAAGTAAAAGAGGCTTTTAGTGAGGCTGGCTTTAAGATGCTTAAATTTAAAAAACAAAACGAAGCTTTAGTTTGCGATCTTGGTGTGGATGAAATTTTATCTTTAGTACTTGAAAAAGGTAGCAAGCAAGCCTATGAAAATGCAGCCAAACAGGCGAAATTTCTACTCTCGCCCGAGTTTTTAGGCGAGAAGTTTAAATTTATAGAGTTTTTAAAGAGCTAGCCTAGCGATATTGACAAAACTTGCCTCGCAAGCCTTTAAAAGATCATTTGGTGCTATTTTTATCTGTTTGCCTCTTACTCCAGCACTTACTAACACGTATTCTTGCTCTTTTGCACGTTCATCGATAAATGTTGCAAAGTGTTTTTTCATAGCAAGCGGTGAGCAGCCGCCCCTGATGTAGCCAGTGATCTTTTCTAAGTCTTTTAAATTTATAAGCTCGCAGCGTTTGGCACCACACGCGTGAGCAAGTGCTTTTAGATCAAGCTCCAAATCGCCCTGCAAGCAAGCAACAACGAAATTTTTAGGCTCACACTCACAAACGATAGTTTTATAAATTTGCTTTATATCTTGCTTAGTGCTAGCTGCTACGTGGAGGGCTGAAAGATCGTTTAAATCGACCTCATACTCTAAAATTTCATAATTAATTTTTAGCTTGTCTAAAGCTCTAGCAGCATTTGTCTTATGTATCATTTTTTCTCATTTTTGCGAATTTTTTGTATAATTATAGCCAAAACTTAAAGGAGGAAAGATGGCTGAAGAAGTTGAAGAGAAAAAGGCAAAAAAAGGTGGCAATGGTGCATTAATGATAATTATCATTGCGATATTTGTTTTGCTGCTAGTTATTGGAGGGCTAGTCGCGTTTTTGATGCTTAGTTCTGACGAGCCAAAAGAGGCAAATATGATGCAAGCACCAGCTCAGACTCAAACGCAGTCCATGCCAGCTCAAAACAAGGCAAAGCATGGTAGCAACGACTATTCAAATATGGGGCCGATATATCCGCTTGATCAGTTTATTGTAAATTTGCTTAGCGAAAATGGCTCAAGATTTCTTAAAACAAAGATCGATATGGAGCAAAGCGATGAGTTGCTAACTCCTGAGCTTGATAAGAAAAAAGCACTTTTAAGAGATATTATTATCAGAACACTTTCATCAAAAACCTACGAAGAAGTAAGCACTGCAAAGGGCAAGGATAGGCTAAAAGACGAGATCGTCGGCAAGCTAAATGAAGTGCTAAATGATGGCTACATCAAAAACATATTTTTTACTGATTTTGTGGTGCAATGATAGGCATTGATATCGTTAAGATAGATAGAATTTCAAAACTTAAGGCTCGTTATGGCGAGCTTTTTTTAAAAAAATTTCTTAGTGATGACGAGATCACGCTAGCAAAAAACGATGCGACTTTGGCTGGATTTTGGGCGGCCAAAGAAGCAGCTAGCAAAGCCCTTGGTGTGGGCATCAGCAAAGAGTGTGGCTTTTTGGACATTGAGCTTAGCAAAGACGCAAAAAACGCACCAAAGATAAAATTTAGCACAAAAATTTATACAAATTTTAATATCAAAGAAGCAAGCCTTAGCATAACTCACGATGGCGGATTTGCCGTAGCTGCAGTGATGATTGTCTAAAATTTATGCATTTTTACAAAGCTTTTTAATATCTTTTAACTACTTCTGATAAATTTAAAAAACGTATTTTTATAAAATTTTTTAAAGAAAAGACGATATCTTTAATTAAGATTTAATGGAGCTAAAGAAACTAAGGATAGTAAAATGCAAATTTCTAATAATCTCCCAACTTCTAACTATCTCTCAAGAGAGAACATAGCAAGAGAGATGGGCTTTAAATTTAATGATATAAACGAGATACTTAGTAACGATATGGGTCATGGCATGGCATTTCCTAAGTATATGAGCCTAGACGATAAAGCTAAAGCAAGAGAATACGACAGATATGAGCACTCACTCACTGGCTTCGTAAAAGGTGAAGGAGATGCGAGAGTAAGCATACTTGGCAAGCTAATGGGCTATGACGACTCTTTTTCAAAAGATGAGATAGATGAGCTAAAGAAATTTATAGATGATAGTAGTGCTTTAGGGCTTGAGAGAGCTTTTGGTGACTCAGAGACTTTATCCGTTAATGAATTTATAAAAAGATATACCAGAAAGCATGGTTTCTCTGACTTTACCTTTGGTGGAACAAAAACAGCCGAGTTACTTGATAGCGATATGAGCGTTGATGAGTTTAAAGCTAATTGGACTAAATTTGCACTAAAAAAGCGCTTTGGTTTAGAGCTTGATGAGGAGCTAGCAAAAGAGACTATAAATTCCATCAATGATCTTGAAACACAAAACGAAGAAGATAAAAAAGAGAAGAAATTTACACCTATACAAGTTACTAAAAAATCTCACACCTATAAGCTTGAAGCCGATGAGAGATTTAAAGAGCTTTATAAATTTATAAAGAGTGAATTTGATAGTGGCAAGAGCATGTTTGAAATTTTAGAAAAAGTGACAAAGCTTAAAGTGGATAAGAGGGCATAGGTATTTTATAAGCAAAGAATGGAATTTTTATAATTTAAATTTCAAAGAAAAAAGCATAGATATCCTAAGACTTATGCAAAAGATAAAAATATGGTTTAGCCAGCAAAGTATTGATATTAAGTCGCTAGCAAGATAAATTTACATCCACTCAAGCACTTGCGTGATATCTTTGGCGTAAAAGCACTTTAGACCCTGCGTGTCAAGCGGCTTGTTTGGGATGATCGCATTTTTAAATTTCTGCATTTTTGCCTCTTTTAGGCGCTGATCTAGGTTGAAAATTTCTCTTATTTCGCCGTTTAGGCTTAGCTCACCGATGAATACACTATCCTTGCTAATAGGGCGGTTTTTGAAGCTACTGATTATCGCTGCAATGACGGCTAGATCGGCCGCAGTTTCGCTTATCTTAACTCCACCTGAAACGTTTATGAAGACGTCGTAGTGCCCAAGTGGAATTTCTAGCTTTCGCTCAAGAAGTGCTAGCAGCATATCTAGGCGGTTTCTCTCAAAGCCAGTCGAGCTTCGTTTTGGATAGGCGCTTTCGCAAACAAGTGCCTGAATTTCGATGCTAAGTGCCCTTGAGCCTTCCATTATGATGGTGATCGCACTGCCACTCATCGCTCCGCCACGTGTGAAAAATTTACTAGAAACCTCATTTGCGCTCACCAGTCCATGCTGACTCATCTCAAAGATGCCAACCTCGCTTGTTGAGCCAAAGCGGTTTTTAAACCCACGCAAAATTCTTAGCTCTCTGCTCGCGTCACCCTCAAAATAAAGCACCACATCGACCATATGCTCAAGTACCCTTGGTCCTGCGATCGAACCCTCTTTGGTGATGTGACCTATGATAAAAACGCAGATATTTTGGCTCTTTGCAAGCCTCATCAGCTCAAATGTGATCTCACGAACCTGCGTGATAGAGCCAGGGGCGGAGCTTATATTTTGGCTATAAAGTGTTTGAATAGAGTCGATTACTAGCACTTTGTAGTCGCTCTTTTGCACTTCAAGCAGGATATCTTCTAGACAAATTTCAGTTAGTAGGTATAAATTTTTATCCACCGCATTTAATCTGTCGGCTCTCATTTTTATCTGGCTTTGACTCTCTTCGCCACTTACATAGAGCGTTTTTTTACCGTCTTTTGCTAAATTTGAGCCAATTTTTAGAAGCAGGGTTGATTTGCCAATTCCTGGACTACCGCCTATTAAAACGAGTGAGCCTTCGACAACGCCACCACCAAGAACGAGGTCTAGCTCGCTATCTTTGGTGCTAAATCTCGTGAAATTTTGAATTTCTACCTCGTCGATACTTACAGCCTTGCTAGGCACTCCGGTGCTTTTTGCTATCTCTTTGCTTATCTTTATCTCTTGCTGACTAAGCTCGACAAAGCTATCCCAAGCCCCACATTGTGGGCATTTGCCTAGCCATTTACTCTGCTGATTTCCGCACGCTTGACATTCAAAAACTGGCTTTGTTTTTGCCATAAATTATCCTTTTTAAAATTTCAACTACTATCACTCCAAAAGCCGCTCCTATCATGTCAGTCACGATGTCAAGTAGGCTAAAGCTCCTGTTTGGTAAAAATGCTTGAACGAGCTCTATTTGCACACCGAAGGCTAAAAGTAGGGCTAAATTTTTAAAAATTTTAAACTCATAGCCAAGATAGAGCAGGATGTATAGGACGCAAAAAGCTAAAAAATGATTTGCTTTATCCCACGAATTTTCGATGATCATGGGACTTTTTGGAGTAAATGCAAGAAAATCAATCGCCAAAAGAGCGATAAAAAAGCAAATTTTACTAAGAAATTTTACCCTACTCAAAAATGGCGTCCATCAGCTCGTCTAAAAACTCGTCTGGGTTAAATTTGATGATATCGTCCATGCTCTCACCAACGCCTATATAAAATATAGGTAGCTCAAGCTCTCTTGCCACACCAAATAGCGCTCCGCCCTTTGCAGTGCCGTCAAGCTTTGTGATGATGACGCCATCAAGAGAGACGATCTCGTTAAATGCTTTTGCCTGCGCGACACCAGCGTTGCCCTGTGTGCCATCAAGGATGAGGATCTTGCGGTGAGGCGCCTTTTCGTAGGCTTTTTTGCTGATACGAACGATCTTATCAAGCTCGTTTGCTAAATTTGTCTGGTTTTGAAGTCTACCAGCTGTGTCAAGGATGACTCGGTCGATACCTTTTGCAAGGGCTGAGCTGATCGTATCGTAAGCAACAGCCGAAGGATCATGTCCTTGCTGTGTGGCGACTATTGGCACATTTAGTCTAATTGACCATTGGCGTAGCTGCTCGATCGCTCCAGCTCTAAATGTATCACAAGCACCCAAAATGACGCTTTTACCGTTATTTTTATATAAATTTGCAAGCTTTGCGATTGTGGTCGTCTTGCCAGCGCCATTTACGCCAAGGATGAGATCGACAAATGGCTTATCAGGCTCGATCACACGTTCGTTTTCGTAGATGAAATAGCTACTCATAACGCGCCTAAGATCAGCTCTGCTCACTTCATCTTGTGGCGGTAAGTAGTATAAAATTTCTTCCACGATCTCGTAAGCTACGTCGGCCTCAAGTAAAATTTCTTCTAAGCTTTCTTTGTCTATCTTTTTTGACTTCTTCGCTGAGCTTATCGCTCCAAAAGTCTTCTCAAGGCCTTTTTTTAGAAAATCAAGCATTATTTTGTTGCCCTATTTATGTCGTTTTCAAGCATCTCTTCAGGTACAAGACCGATGTAGCCCTGAACGTAGTCGCCATTTGCTTTAAAAAGTGCTGACGCAGGCAAGCCTTTTATACCGCCCATCGCTTTTTCAAATAAAAAATTTCCCTCGCCGACTGCGACTTCGTATTTTATTTTATATTTTTGAGCAAAATCTTTTACTTCATCTTCACTTTTGTCTTCAAGTAGCACACCAACGATATCTAGCTCGTTTTTAAATTTCTCGCTTAGGTTGTTTAAGTGTGGGATCTCAGCCTTGCAAGGAGGGCACCAAGTGGCAAAAAATACGTAAAGAGTTGCTTTTTTACCATCTTTTACGTCAAAGCCATTACTTCTTTTTGTAATCTGCATAGTTGCTCCACTTAGCAGCTTTAGATTTATCTCTTTTATCTCGTTGTCTTGGGTACTTTCACTCATTTTTGGAGTGAGTGAGTCTTTGCTTAAATTTTCATCTTTGCTAGCATTTTTATCTAAAATTTTGCCCTGCGTTTGTTCGCTTGTATTTTGCTCTTTTTTTTGCTTGTTATCGTCGCCGCATCCAAAAAATGCAAAAATGCAAAGTGATGTTATAATTGCTCGTTTTAATGTCATAAATTTCCTTTTGAATAAGATTTCAGGATTATACAAGAAAGAGCATAAAATGAGCGTTAATTTAGAAAAAAATGAATTTAGAAAAAATGCAAGAGCAAATTTGATGAAACTTACTAAATTTAAGGCCAAATGCTCGCACTATAAAGCTACGAAAACTCTTTTAAAATTGATAAATTTTACAAATTCTAAGAAAGTATTGTTTTATTTGCCACTTAACTACGAAGTCGATGTGCTTAAAATAAGGCGAAATTTATCACATAAATGTGAAATTTTTGCCCCTTTTATGGTAGGTCTTAGCTTAAAGATGGTAAGATTGCGACTGCCATTTATAACTTATAAATTTAACGTCAGACAGCCATCTGGCAAAAAAATGGATAATGTTAGACTTGATATGGCGGTAGTTCCAGCGATTGGGGTTGATGGAGCTATGGCTAGGATAGGGCACGGAAAAGGATTTTATGATAGATTTTTTGACTCTTTGCCCATTAAGCCAAAACGGATAGTTTTTCTTGAAATAAAAGACTTTTACACCAAAGATGTGCTTTCAAATGCACAAGACGCGGTAGCAGACTTTTATATAACCCCAAATAAAAATTATATAAAAAGAGGAATAAATGATAGAGGTTTTAATAGGCTTAGGAGCCGGTGTGGCGGGCGTTGGAGCAGGGTATCTATACGCCAAAAAGATAAATGATGCAAACTACAACATCTTCTTAGAACAAGCAAAAGCAAAAGCAAAAGCAATAGAATACGAAGCTGAACTAACGCTTAAAAATTCTAAAATTTCAGTACAAGAGGCTGAATTTGAGGCTAAAAAAAGATACGACGATAAGACTACAAAGCTTCAAAAAGAGTATGCAAGTAAATTTGATGAACTAACCAAAAAAGAGAAAATTTTGCTAAATGAGCAAGAGCTCTTAAACGAAAGTAAAGAGCTTTTTGAAAAAGATAAGCAAGATGCAAAGATAACTTACGAAGAGGGCTTAAATTTAAAAGCGACTTATCAAAACAAAGTAGAAGAGGCGATAAGAGTGCTTGAGCACGCTGCTGGCTTAACGGAAGAAGAGGCAAAAGAGGTCGTGCTTAAAAAGGTCGAAGAGAAGTCACGTGCGGATATCGCTCACATCGTTAGAAAATATGAAGAAGAGGCTAAAAGAGAGGCTAAAAAGAGAGTTAATTACATCTTGGCGCAGGCTACGTCAAGATTTGCTGGAGAATTTGCGGCTGAGCGTCTGATAAATGTCGTAAATATCAAAAACGATGAGCTAAAAGGTAGGATCATTGGTAAAGAGGGACGTAATATCAAGACCCTTGAAATGGTGCTTGGCGTTGATATCATCATCGACGACACGCCTCACGCGATCATACTAAGTAGCTTCAACCTTTACAGACGTGCTATTGCAACAAGAGTGATCGAGCTTTTGGTAGAGGATGGAAGAATCCAGCCTGCGAGGATAGAAGATCTTCACAAGAAAGTGACTGAAGAATTTGAGCAAAGTATACAAGAAGAGGGCGAAAATATCGTCATGGATCTTGGTCTAAATAAAATTCATCCAGAGATCGTAAAACTAATAGGCAAGCTTAAATTTAGAGCAAGCTACGGACAAAATGCCCTTGCGCACAGCCTTGAAGTAGCTCACCTTGCTGGCATCATTGCAGCTGAGTGTGGCGGAGATGAGAAGCTTGCAAAAAGAGCTGGCATACTTCACGATATCGGTAAGGCGCTAACTCACGAGTATGAGGGTAGTCACGTTGATCTTGGAGCTGAAATTTGTAAACGCTATAAAGAGCATCCAGTAGTTATCAATGCCATTTATGCCCATCATGGACACGAAGAAGCAACAAGTATAGAAAGTGCAGCTGTTTGCGCAGCTGACGCACTAAGTGCAGCTCGTCCAGGTGCAAGGCGTGAGGTGCTTGAGAGCTTCTTAAAGCGTGTCGAAGAGATCGAAAACATCGCAAAAAGCAAAGATGGTATCAAGCAAGCTTATGCGATCAACGCTGGCCGCGAAATTCGTGTCATCGCAAATGCTAAACTCATAAACGACGACGAGGCCGTGCTTGTAGCAAAAGAGATAGCTCAAGAGATTGAGAGCAAGGTGCAGTATCCTGGTGAGATAAAGGTAAGTGTCATCAGAGAGACTCGTGCTGTTGATTTTGCAAAATAACGGCAGAATATGAAATTTCTTTTTTCAATTTTATTATTTTTCTCACTTGGCTTTGCCAGTGAGGAGCTCGTGCTGGACTCGGCTAACTCGTTTATAACAACGATGAGAGGCGCTAGAAACGCTCCTATAAAAGAGCTAATCGAGCAGTCAAAAGCGACTATCATCTTTCCAAGTGTTAAAAAGGTCGGTTTTGTAGTTGGTGGTATGGGTGGAGATGGCATCATGGTTGTTGGTAACATTAACTCGCCAAGTGAAATTTTACCAGTTAGCATAAGTGGCGGCAGCATCGGTATACAGCTTGGTTATGAAGATAGTTCACTTGTGCTTTTTATATTTAAAGATAGCATTATCCACGATATTAAAGATGCCAAGATTACGCTTGACACGAAGCTTTCAGTAGCTTTTGGTGACATTGGACGCAATTACAGTAAAGTAAGCGATTTTAAATTTTCAAGTGATATTTACGCATATGCCGCAAATGATGGTTTTTTTGCGGGAGCTAGCTTTGGTGGAGCAGTCATCAGTGCAAGGGAAGAAATTTTAAAGCAAAGTGGCTATGCCTATGAACAGCTAATAGCCTCAGCATCTAAACTTTTAGGATATTAATGCAAGATATCATAAACTCAGTTTCAACATACGGCTATATTGTATTGTTTTTTTATAGTCTTGGTGGCGGTATGGTTGCATTAATCGCCGCTGGAATTTTAAGTTTTGCCGGTAAGATGGATATCACTCTTAGTATAATTGTCGCTGCTGTGGCAAATACAATCGGCGATACGCTAATTTTTTATGTCGCAAGATTTAATAAAGACTCACTTATGCCTTATATCAAAAATCATAAAAGAAAGCTTGCTTATGCAGGAATTTTGGCCAAAAAACACGGCGATAAGATAATATTTATCAAAAAATTTATCTACGGAGTTAAAACTTTGGTCCCTATCGCGCTTGGACTTACGAAATACTCTTTTTATAAATTTAGCATTATAAATTTGATCTCGTCAGTGCTTTGGGCGATCATTATTGGGTTTGCTAGCTTTAAAGCGGGCGATTATTTTGTAGGTGCAAGCGACTATCTTGGCGAGCATGGATATATTATGCCTCTTGCTATGGTTTGTTTGTTGCTTGGAATTTGGTTTTTTTTACAACATATTACAAAAAGGAGAAAAGCATGAAAAAGGTGATATCTGCTTTAATCGTAGTTATCGTGGTAGCCATTGGAGCGGTTTATTTTGCTTCAAATGAGGTAGAGAAAAACTATCAAAGGATAGTGAATGATCTAAATAATATTAAGGGCTTTAAAATTTCTAATAACAATTACAAAAAAGGTTTTTTTGGTTCAAAAGGATCATTTGATTTTAGTGTTTCAAAAGATCTTTTGGAAAATATATTTGGTAAAAATGTAAATGAGGATTTGGTTTTTAAAGTAGAAAATGAAATTTCTCATACAGTGCTTGCTTTTATAGATGGCTTTGAAATAGACTCAAAAATTTCTATCCAAAACGATATGATTAAAAACATTATCGCAACATTCATGGGTTCAAATGTTATTGCAACGACTAAAACAAAAGTTAGCCTAACTGGCGATAAAGATGTGGATATCAAATTTAGCAATATTGAATTTAACGATAAGCAGAAAACTGCCGTTAATACAAAAGATATAAAGATTGGTATGACGCTTGATTCAAAAGATAGTATAAACAGCTTAAAGGTTGAAGCAGATAAGATTGTTTTGAAAGATTTTAGTGAGTACAACAAAGTTGATCTAAATATCGAAGGATTTTATATCGACTCAAGCTATAAAGAGCCAGTTAAGATTTCAAAAATTTTAGAGAGTCAGCTTGTGCCTTATTTAGCAAAAGTTAAATTTAAAAGGGTGTCTTTCGCATCTAATGATGTAAGTAATATTTTGATAGATGACTTTAAGTATGACTCAAAATTTGAAATCTCAAATGATCTTGGAAGATCAGACGATGTTATAAAAATAGGTATAGTAGCAGTTGATAAAGTAAAATATACAGATTTTGTCTTTGATAGCAAAATCGCAAATATCAATGTGCCTGCATTAAATAATGTATTAGACAAGCTTAATAATTTAAATAATGAAGAAAATTATAATGTTTTAGCTGGATTAAATTTTGATGAGACAATAGATCAAATCTTAGAAAAGAATCCAAGTATAAAAATAGATACATTAAGCTTTAAAAAAGGAGATAAGACTTTAAAGCTAAATTTGGATGCAGCAGTAAATGGCTTTAAAAAGGGAACAAATCAGTCAGAAATTTTTGATAAATTATCTCTTAGTGGAAAAATAAGTGTCGATGAAAGTCTGACGAATTTTTTTGATACACTAGTGCCAGAAGTAGCTTTTGTTGAGCCTACTTTGATATCTGCTGGATATTTTAAAGAAGAGGACAAAAAAGTAATAAGTGAATTTAAATATGATCCAAACAAAAAAGATATTATATTTAATGGAAAAGTTGGACTTCAAAATTTCTTTATGGGTTTTTAAAAAATTAGCCTGATTTTTATCTGTATTTAAGCATCACTTCTATATACTTCACTTTCTGTTTTGCAAAACGCAGAGCAGAAAGTTCTTTTAACTTACAATTGTTAAACTATTAGTCAATCTTTGAAATCTAAACAAGTGATCGATTGAGCCAGTCTATTATTTTATAATTTATAATAGATTAGACAAACTAATAAATAAAACTAAAAGTTTTTTTGATTAAAAACTTCATAATAAAATCCTATTAAATAAATTTTGATAGGTAATTAATATGGAGAGTTTGATCCTGGCTCAGAGTGAACGCTGGCGGCGTGCCTAATACATGCAAGTCGAACGGACAAGTAAGAGCTTGCTCTTATGAGTTAGTGGCGCACGGGTGAGTAATGTATAGCTAATCTGCCCTACACTAGAGGACAACAGTTGGAAACGGCTGCTAATACTCTATACTCCTGTCTTACATAAGTTAGATAGGGAAAGTTTTTCGGTGTAGGATGAGGCTATATTGTATCAGCTAGTTGGTGAGGTAATGGCTCACCAAGGCTATGACGCATAACTGGTCTGAGAGGATGATCAGTCACACTGGAACTGAGACACGGTCCAGACTCCTACGGGAGGCAGCAGTAGGGAATATTGCTCAATGGGGGAAACCCTGAAGCAGCAACGCCGCGTGGAGGATGACACTTTTCGGAGCGTAAACTCCTTTTGTTAGGGAAGAACAATGACGGTACCTAACGAATAAGCACCGGCTAACTCCGTGCCAGCAGCCGCGGTAATACGGAGGGTGCAAGCGTTACTCGGAATCACTGGGCGTAAAGGACGCGTAGGCGGATTATCAAGTCTCTTGTGAAATCCTATGGCTTAACCATAGAACTGCTTGGGAAACTGGTAATCTAGAGTGAGGGAGAGGCAGATGGAATTGGTGGTGTAGGGGTAAAATCCGTAGAGATCACCAGGAATACCCATTGCGAAGGCGATCTGCTGGAACTCAACTGACGCTAATGCGTGAAAGCGTGGGGAGCAAACAGGATTAGATACCCTGGTAGTCCACGCCCTAAACGATGTATACTAGTTGTTGCTAAGCTAGTCTTGGCAGTAATGCACCTAACGGATTAAGTATACCGCCTGGGGAGTACGGTCGCAAGATTAAAACTCAAAGGAATAGACGGGGACCCGCACAAGCGGTGGAGCATGTGGTTTAATTCGAAGATACGCGAAGAACCTTACCCGGACTTGATATCTAACAAATCATCTAGAGATAGAAGAGTGTCTGCTTGCAGAAATGTTAAGACAGGTGCTGCACGGCTGTCGTCAGCTCGTGTCGTGAGATGTTGGGTTAAGTCCCGCAACGAGCGCAACCCACGTCATTAGTTGCTAACAGTTCGGCTGAGCACTCTAATGAGACTGCCTTCGTAAGGAGGAGGAAGGTGTGGACGACGTCAAGTCATCATGGCCCTTATGTCCGGGGCGACACACGTGCTACAATGGCATATACAATGAGAAGCAATATCGCGAGATGGAGCAAATCTATAAAATATGTCCCAGTTCGGATTGGAGTCTGCAACTCGACTCCATGAAGCCGGAATCGCTAGTAATCGTAGATCAGCCATGCTACGGTGAATACGTTCCCGGGTCTTGTACTCACCGCCCGTCACACCATGGGAGTTGATTTCACTCGAAGCCGGAATACTAAATTAGTTACCGTCCACAGTGGAATCAGCGACTGGGGTGAAGTCGTAACAAGGTAACCGTAGGAGAACCTGCGGTTGGATCACCTCCTTTCTAGAGTACATATAGATATTCTCTCACAAGATATCTATAAGAAAGATATTCTCAATCATCCTTGTTTAGTTTTGAAAGATTGATAGACCTATAGGGGCCTATAGCTCAGCTGGTTAGAGTGCACCCCTGATAAGGGTGAGGTCACAAGTTCAAGTCTTGTTAGGCCCACCAGAGAATTTAATTGGGGAATTAGCTCAGCTGGGAGAGCGCCTGCTTTGCACGCAGGAGGTCAGCGGTTCGATCCCGCTATTCTCCACCATAAAATAGTTTAACTATATTAAGTCTAATTAGAGAGCTTAAAAATTTAAACTTTCTAATTAGACTTTTGTCTAAATGTTCTTTTAATTAATATTGTTAATAGTCACAAGCAAGTTTTAAAAACAATTTTACAGGACTTGTTAAAGATTTAAATTTCTATTCTCTTTGTATTTAATGCAAAAGTTTGACATCACAATCTATTTAGGATTTAAAACTTATCTAAATAGTAGTCAATGCTTTCCGTCTTGAGAGCTAGAATTTAAATATAGTAACATAAAGTTATCTTTAACAAGGAAGTGATGCGAATTAGAATAATCTAATATAGAAAAGGTAAGCTACAAAGAGCAAGTGGTGGATGCCTTGGCTAGTAGAGGCGATGAAAGACGTGCCAGGCTGCGATAAGTCTCGGGGAGCCGTCAAGGGGCTTTGATCCGGGAATTTCTGAATGGGGCAACCCAGTTAAGCGCGAGCTTAACTACCTAATATGGAGCGAACGAGGGGAATTGAAACATCTTAGTACCCTCAGGAAAAGAAATCAAAAGAGATTACGCTAGTAGCGGCGAGCGAACGCGTAAGAGGGCAAACCGTTAGTTTACTAACGGGGTTGTAGGACTGCAATATAGACTAAACTTAGCTAATAGAATAATTTGGAAAGATTAAGCATAGAGGGTGATACTCCCGTATATGAAAGCTTTGTTTTACTTAGCAGTATCCTGAGTAGGGCGGAACACGTGATATTCTGTCTGAAGCTGGGTAGACCACTATCCAACCCTAAATACTACTACTAGACCGATAGTGCACAAGTACCGTGAGGGAAAGGTGAAAAGAACTGAGGTGATCAGAGTGAAATAGAACCTGAAACCATTTGCTTACAATCATTCAGAGCCCTATGATTTATCAGGGTGATGGACTGCCTTTTGCATAATGAGCCTGCGAGTTGTGATGTCTGGCAAGGTTAAGGAAACCCGGAGCCGTAGCGAAAGCAAGTCTTAATAGGGCGTTTAGTCAGACGTTGCAGACCCGAAACGATGTGATCTATCCATGAGCAGGTTGAAACCGGTGTAAGAGCCGGTGGAGGACCGAACCCGCTAGCGTTGAAAAGCTATGGGATGACTTGTGGATAGGGGTGAAAGGCCAATCAAACATCGTGATAGCTGGTTCTCTCCGAAATATATTTAGGTATAGCGTCATGTAGTAACACTAGGGGGTAGAGCACTGAATGGGCTAGGGCATACACCAATGTACCAAACCCTATCAAACTCCGAATACCTAGTGTGTAATCATGGCAGTCAGGCGGCGAGTGATAAAATCCGTCGTCGAGAGGGGAACAACCCAGACTAACAGCTAAGGTCCCTAAATCTCATTTAAGTGGAAAACGATGTGGAGTTACTTAAACAACCAGGAGGTTGGCTTAGAAGCAGCCATCCTTTAAAGAAAGCGTAATAGCTCACTGGTCTAGTGATTCTGCGCGGAAAATATAACGGGGCTAAAATGAGTACCGAAGCTTTAGACTTAGTTTTACTAAGTGGTAGGAGAGCGTTGTATTTGCGTTGAAGGTATACCGGTAAGGAGTGCTGGAGCGAATACAAGTGAGCATGCAGGCATGAGTAGCGATAATTGGGGTGAGAATCCCCAACGCCGTAAACCCAAGGTTTCCTACGCGATGCTCGTCATCGTAGGGTTAGCCGGGTCCTAAGCAAAGTCCGAAAGGGGTATGCGATGGAAAATTGGTTAATATTCCAATGCCAACTATAATGTGCGATGGAAGGACGCTTAGAGTTAAGCAAGCTAGCGGATGGTAGTGCTAGTCGAAAGGTGTAGGTTAAGATCCAGGCAAATCCGGATCTTTTTAAGCCGAGACCCCACAGGCGTTTGAAGTTCTTCGGAACGGATAGCGAATTGCCGATACTGTCGAGCCAAGAAAAGTTTCTAAGTTTAGTTATAGTTGCCCGTACCGTAAACCGACACAGGTGGGTGGGATGAGTATTCTAAGGCGCGTGGAAGAACTCTCTTCAAGGAACTCTGCAAAATAGCACCGTATCTTCGGTATAAGGTGTGCCTAACTTTGTGAAGGATTTACTCCGTAAGCATTGAAGGTTACAACAAAGAGTCCCTCCCGACTGTTTACCAAAAACACAGCACTCTGCTAACTCGTAAGAGGATGTATAGGGTGTGACGCCTGCCCGGTGCTCGAAGGTTAATTGATGACGTTAGCTTTGCGAAGCGTTTGATCGAAGCCCGAGTAAACGGCGGCCGTAACTATAACGGTCCTAAGGTAGCGAAATTCCTTGTCGATTAAATATCGACCTGCATGAATGGCGTAACGAGATGGGAGCTGTCTCGAAGAGGGATCCAGTGAAATTGTAGTGGAGGTGAAAATTCCTCCTACCCGCGGCAAGACGGAAAGACCCCGTGGACCTTTACTACAGCTTGACACTGCTATTGGGATAAAAATGTGCAGGATAGGTGGGAGGCTTTGATCCATAGACGCCAGTTTATGGTGAGCCATTGTTGAGATACCACTCTTTTTTATTCTGATAGCTAACTAGCTTGAGTTATCCTCAAGTAGGACAATGTCTGGTGGGTAGTTTGACTGGGGCGGTCGCCTCCCAAAATGTAACGGAGGCTTACAAAGGTTGGCTCAGAACGGTTGGAAATCGTTCGTAGAGTATAAAGGCATAAGCCAGCTTAACTGCGAGACATACACGTCAAGCAGAGACGAAAGTCGGTCTTAGTGATCCGGTGGTTCTGTGTGGAAGGGCCATCGCTCAAAGGATAAAAGGTACCCCGGGGATAACAGGCTGATCTCCCCCAAGAGCTCACATCGACGGGGAGGTTTGGCACCTCGATGTCGGCTCATCGCATCCTGGGGCTGGAGCAGGTCCCAAGGGTATGGCTGTTCGCCATTTAAAGCGGTACGCGAGCTGGGTTCAGAACGTCGTGAGACAGTTCGGTCCCTATCTGCCGTGGGCGCAAGAAGATTGAGGAGAGTTGACCCTAGTACGAGAGGACCGGGTCGAACCAACCACTGGTGTACGAGTTGTTCTGCCAAGAGCACCGCTCGGTAGCTATGTTGGGATGTGATAACTGCTGAAAGCATCTAAGCAGGAAGCCAACTCCAAGATGAATCTTCTTTTAAGAGCTCATATAGACTATGTGTTTGATAGGCTGGGTGTGTAATGGATGAAAGTCCTTTAGCTGACCAGTACTAATAGCTCGTCTGCTTATCTTTTTATAAGCATCACTTCCTTGTTAAGGATAAAAACTTAATAAGATATGTTTTTGCAAAACTTTGTTTATGACTTTTAACTTTATCAAGTAGTGTTAAATAAGAGATTTATCTAATATATCTTTTATTTAACACTGCCCGTGACTATACAGACGAGGAAACGCCTTGCTCCATCTCGAACCAAGAAGCTAAGCTCGTCCTGGCTGATGATACTCTCCCTTACTGGGATGTTGGAAAAGTAGGTCGTTGCGGGCTTTGTTAATTTTAATCTTCTTTATCTAAGCAATCTTCTTTTAATATTATTTCTTAATTTATAACAAAATATCAAATCTTACATTTATTTATTTTTTAAATAATCAGACTTTTTATCTCTATGTTTATAAATATCTTTTAGTTTATGCTTTTATACAAGTGTTGACTAAAAACACCAAATATGATAGACTCCAAACCCAAATTTACCCAAAAAGGACAAAAATGAAAAAGATTATATTCTCACTATTAGCAGCAGCTTCTACATTACTAGCAGCCATAAATTTAAACACCGCCACAAAAGAAGAGTTAATGAGTTTAGATGGTATAGGATCTTCAAAGGCAGATGCAATAATAGAGTATAGAAAAGCAAATAAATTTAACTCAATAGAAGATATAAAAAATGTAAATGGTATAGGCGATAAGACATTTGAAAATTTAAAATCAGATATATCAGTATCAGGCACTACAAAAATAGACGACACAAAATCTAAAATAAAATCTAAAAAAGATGAGATAAAAGAAAAGGTAAGCAAAAAGAGTGATGAAGTAAAAGAGAAAAAAGATAGTGCTAAAGATGATAGTATAAAAGAGATAAAAGATAAGAAAGAAAGCCTAAAAGATAAAGCAGAGAAAAAGAGTAAAGCTAAAAAAGAGAAGAGCAAAGAGTAATAAATCTAGAAATTTATAAAAATTCTTACATAAAGTATATAAAAATAGTTAGGAGCGCATAGCGTTCCTAATAAATAAAATAGATTGGTTTTTTATATATCAGCCTACTTTTTAAATTCTATAACTTAGTTTGCCTGTTTTTTAAATTTTATAAATTAATAAGTTCATCTAATAGATCTTGTAAAGTAATACTCCTTAAACTATCCTCTAAAGCTTCTTGTGCTTTTAAAAAGTGACCAGTTAAGAGTCCCTCGATCTTGCTACCAAGCGGGCAGGCTTTGGGCGAGTCAGAGTGGATCTTAAAAAGTTTTTCTTTATCATTTACTGCGTTAAAAATTTGAAGGAGGGTTATATCTTTTGGCTCTTTCGCAAGACTCACACCACCAACTCCAGCTACGACATTCACGAGTCCTGCAGCCTTTAGAGTGCCAAGCAGACGCCTAACTATGACAGGATTTGTGTTTATACTACCTGCTATAAATTCGCTCGTGACTTTCTCGCCTTTGAAAAAACAAGCTGCTAAAACTACATGGATCGCGGTTGAAAACTTGATCCCTACTTGCATAACTGTCCTTGAAATTTTTTCTGATTATACTTTAAATTTTTACTAAAAGCAGTTTATTTTCAGTTTAGATTTGACAAGCCGACTTTTTGTGCCAGCTATGTCAAATCTATAATTTTTATGCTCGCTCGCCAACTGCTGTGAAGCGTTTTTGTATAATTTTTTTGTTTTTTAGCTCGTCTATGATCGCAAGCGCAAGGTCTGCATAGCTTATATAGCTCTCATTTTTTGAGTTTAAGATGAGATTATCTCCACCAAGCACGTATTTACCAGTACGAGCACCATTTGGGTCATAGTCGCCTGCTGGGCTTACGTATGTCCAAAGCAAATTGCTCCTATCTTTTAGCTCAAAATAAGACTCCGCGGTCGCCTTTGCCACGCCCATATATGCAGCCGGGAAGTCTGGCGTATCCATGACCATAGTGCCGTTGTCATCAACAAATAACGTGCCAGCGCCGCCAACTACGATGAGTCTTGTGCTAGTGCCTTCTAGTAAATTTACTAGGTGAGCGGCCACTTTTTTGTGAAGCGGGAAAGTCTCTTCGCTCCATGCTGCAAATGCGCTGATAACCGCGTCAAAGCCAGCTAGATCGGCCTTTGTAAGCTCGAAAATATCTTTATAAACAACCTTAACGATTTCGTTTTTATACTCTTTGTTTCTAACGATCGCTGTGACATCGTAACCTTGTTTTAGCGCTTCTTTTACTAAATTTGCACCGCTTTTGCCGTTTGCACCTATGATTGCTATTTTTATTATTTCTTCTTTAAATTTGATTTGTTTGATCGCACAGTCGATAGACATTTTAAATTTACACTCGCACTTTGTGCCTAGCCTCGCTAAATTTACAGCCAGCTTGGCTTTACGTCATCAACTATCACGCCGTCACTCATGGTGTATTGCTCTAGGCTACCGCGTTTTGTCTGGATACAGATCATTTTGATGCCGTTTTTGCCAGCTCTAAAGCACCTTTTGCCCTCTGGATCTATGCGCACCGCGTCTCCTTTGCTTACTTTTAGCACCTCACCGTCGATGAAAAGCTCACCCTCACCATCTAGAATGATGTAAAGTTCCTCGTTTTGCTTATGTGCATGGACAAATGGCACGCTCACATTTGCCGGAAGCTCGTTTATAGATACCTCACAGCCAGTTAAATTTAAAGCCTCTTTTAGCTCGACTCTTGGCTCGTTTGCGATCTTTGCAACTTGATAATTTTTCATTTTGTTCTCCTTGTCTTTGTGTTGTAATATTTTTATTTACAACTGATGAGCGAAGTATAATATTTTTTTGTTGTAATGTCAAGAGTTACAACAAAATTTTTATCATTTTTAAAATTCAATCTTTAAGCGGCACTAAAGCAGATACAGGGCATATTTATACAGTTTTTAGCTTGCTTAGCCTCTAGTCAGGTGGCGCCAGAGCTAGCTAGGGACACTTAAATTTAATAGTAAAAGGTGGTCATTTTAGATGCAAGAGACTTACTCTCACCACTCTCACGCCGAGCATGGCGGTATGCACATTCACACGAGCAATAAAACTGTTTTAAGAAATTCATTTTTTCTAATTTTCACATTCATGGTGGTCGAGGCGGTCTTTGGCTTCGTTTCAAACTCGCTTGCGCTTATTAGCGACGCATTTCACATGCTCTCAGACGCTGCGGCTCTCTTTTTGTCGCTGGTTGCTTTTAAGATCGCAGAAAAAAGGGCAAATTTACAAAAGACCTTTGGCTACAAAAGGGTCGAGATCATCGCTGCTTTTATAAACGCCATAGCTCTTGTCACACTTGCTATTTTTGTCATAGTTGAGGCGATTGTGAGATTTTTTAATGAGCCACAGATCGAGTCAAAAACGATGCTTTTTGTTAGTATTTTGGGGCTTGTGGTAAATTTAGTCGTAGCTATTTATATGCATAAAAGCGCTGATACAAAAGAAAATTTAAATATGAAAGGTGCTTATCTACACGTGCTTGGTGATACGCTTGGCTCAGTTGGCGCCATCGTTGCAGCGCTTCTTGTAATGAAATTTAACTTCACGCAGGCCGATAGCATCGCAAGTATCTTTGTCTCGCTACTCATCATAAAAAGCGGCGCTAGCTTGCTAAAAGATAGCTTTAATATCCTGATCGAAGCCGTGCCGCTTAAGCTTGATACGGATGAAATTTTAGGCGTTATAAAGGGTGTAGATGGCGTTAAAATCGTGCATGACCTGCATATCTGGGCGATAAATGCTGGCACGAATGCGCTCATAGCCCACGTGGTGGTGGATGATGCGCTAAGCGTGGCTGAAATTTCAAAGATGATAAAGCGCATAGAACACGAGCTTTCTCACGCAGGCATCGGTCACGTCACGCTTCAGTTTGAGAGCGAGAGCCTTGGGCACAAAGCTGGTCTCATCTGTGAGCTAAATGACGATGAAGGACATGAGCACTTTGGACATTGTCATTAAAATTTTTAAGAATAGAGCCAAGCTCTAGTGGTGGGCTTATGAAAAAATATATTTATTGGCATTTAAATCAACTTTAGGCAAAATAAAGCCCAAAATTTAGTAAAAAGTAAAACTTATATGAAAAACATCAGAAATTTTAGCATCATCGCTCATATAGACCACGGCAAAAGTACGCTTGCTGACCGCCTTATTCAGGAGTGTGGCGCCGTCAGTGACCGTGAGATGAGCAGCCAGATTATGGATACGATGGATATCGAAAAAGAGCGTGGCATCACGATAAAAGCCCAGTCTGTGCGCCTAAACTACGCACTAAATGGCGAAAATTTTGTTCTAAATTTGATAGACACCCCAGGACACGTCGACTTTAGCTACGAGGTGAGCCGCTCGCTAGCTAGCTGCGAGGGTGCGCTGCTAGTAGTGGACGCTAGTCAAGGTGTGGAGGCACAAACCATCGCAAACGTCTATATCGCGCTAGAAAACAACTTAGAGATTATCCCAGTGATAAATAAGATTGACCTACCTGCGGCTGATCCTGCTAGAGTAAAAGACGAGATCGAGCATATCATCGGACTTGACTGCTCGGGAGCGATCGAAGTGAGCGCAAAAACAGGCGTTGGCATAAAAGAGCTGCTTGAAGCGATCATCACGAGAATTCCAGCGCCAAATGGTGATGTAAATAAGCCAACAAAGGCGCTCATTTATGATAGTTGGTTTGACAACTACCTTGGAGCACTTGCACTTGTGCGTGTTTATGATGGTGAAATTTCAAAAAATGATGAAATTTTGGTTATGGGCACAGGTAAAAAACACATCGTGCTTGACCTCATGTATCCAAATCCTATCGCGCCGATTAAGACCAAAACGCTTAGCGCTGGCGAAGTTGGTATCGTTGTTTTAGGACTTAAAAATGTTAGCGACGTGCAAGTTGGAGATACGATAACGCAGTCAAGAAATCCCCTAAAAGAGCCAGTTGGTGGCTTTGAGAGGGCTAAACCATTTGTTTTTGCAGGACTTTATCCGATAGAAACTGATAAATTTGAAGATCTGCGTGACGCGCTGGATAAGCTAAAGCTAAATGATAGCTCGATAAGTTACGAGCCAGAGACCTCGGTCGCACTTGGATTTGGCTTTAGGGTTGGCTTTTTAGGTCTTCTTCATATGGAGGTAGTTAAAGAGAGGCTGGAGCGTGAGTTTGACCTTGATCTCATCGCCACAGCGCCAACTGTGACTTATGAAGTCATCCAAACTGATGGGCTAAATTTAAAGATACAAAACCCAAGCCAGTTGCCGCCTGTAAATAAAATAGACTCGATCCTTGAGCCATACGTGAAAGCGACTATCATCACACCAAGTGAGTTTTTGGGCAACATTATCACGCTTTTAAACAACCGCCGTGGCATACAAACAAAGATGGACTACATCACGACTGACCGCGTTTTGCTTGAGTACGACATACCGATGAACGAGATTGTGATGGACTTTTATGACAAGCTAAAATCAAGTACTAAAGGCTACGCGAGTTTTGACTACGAGCCTAGCGACTACCGCGTGGGCGATCTAGTAAAGCTTGATGTAAAAGTGGCTGGCGAGACGGTCGATGCACTATCTATCATCGTGCCTGAGAGTAAGGCGCAGACAAAGGGCAGGGACTTTGTAAAGGCGATGAAAGAGATCGTGCCACGTCAGCTCTTTGAAGTGGCGATACAAGCTAGCATCGGCAATAAAATCATAGCTAGAGAAACCGTAAAATCAATGGGTAAAAACGTCACAGCTAAGTGCTACGGCGGCGACATCACGCGTAAGAGAAAGTTGCTTGAAAAGCAAAAAGAGGGTAAGAAACGCATGAAGGCGATAGGTAAGGTGAATTTGCCGCAGGAGGCGTTTTTATCCGTCCTAAAAATAGACTAATGCGTTGTCTCGCTTTGTCATACTTTGTTGTGTCTAAAATTTACTCGGTCATTACCTATCATGGTAACTCCCGTCGTAAATTTCACCCACGTCTCGTTTGACTTTGCGATACCGCCGCAGCAAGGATATTGTTTTGGTGGATAGGTTTTGATTAAAATTTAAGTACTAAATTTATAAAAAGGAGTGCTATGCCGTTTGTGAAAATTTGCGTGACAAAAGAGGGTGATAGCCCAAGTGTGGAGCAAAAAGAGAAGATGATAAGCGGAGTCACTAAACTAATAAGCGAAATTTTAGGAAGAAATGCTCAAAATACTGTTGTTATCATTGACGAGATAGACACTAATAATTACGGTATAGCAGGAGAGAGTGTGAGAAATCTTCGTAAAAAACAAAACGAGCAAAAGGAAGTGAAATGCTAAGAGCGACATTATTAGCAGTTTTTGCAGCTGTCTTTCTAACTGGCTGCGTGGCTAAAGCTAGCCTTTGTCTATCGTGTGAGGGAATAGATGGTGTGCAAAGTGCGAGCATAAACAGCGAAGATAAGATGTATTTTGAAGAGGTTATGAGGATACCGGCTGACTGCAGCGCTTGTAAAGGCAGAGGCGATGGTCTTTTTATAAATGGTGTCAAATATAAAAGTGATGTAGCAATAAACTGCTGCTTGGAAAAAAATATGATCGATACTAATGTTGGGCTAAAAAAGGTTTATTTCCACAGGATCGTCGATGCTAGAAGTAGCGCAAGATCGATATATTACACAGGTGTTGAAGGAAATACTGCAGTTTTTAACTCAAATCCACGCCTTGAAGTGCTTTTTTACATGTTTTTGCAACGTGAGTTAAATTCTCGTGGAATCGTTGTTGTCGATACTCAAACATCACCTTATACGTACAGGCTTGATTTTAGATTTGACGAGCTTAGAGGAAGCTATTCGGGAAGTTCAGAAATTTTAAATGGACATCTAAATGGGCTTCTTATTCTTTCAAATATAAATTTCAAAAAAACGTTACCAATCTCGACTAGACACCATGTGGAGAAGCTAGAGGTTTCAGAGTCTGGTCAGTTTGACTTTTTTATCGCACTTTTAGTTAAACAAGCTGCGATAAAAGTAGCCGATGAGATCACTAAACTTTAAAAGGAAAAACGATGAATAAATTTAAATTTTTAGCTATTTTTGGACTTTTTGTTTTATTTTTAACTGGTTGTGCACCAAGTCAAAGTGTTGTCGCATTTGATCCATATAAGGCTGCTGCGAGCCAGCAAAATAGCGGTTTTGAGGCCTACATAAGCGCAGTGCATGATAACCGCAAAAATAAAAGTACCATTGCTACGATCACTGATAGCAAAGGTACCGTAAAAGAATATGTCGTGCTTCAAAACGATCTTGCTACTTATTTTAGTGATTCGCTCAAAAAAGAGCTTATGGCGCGCGGTGCAAATGTAAATGGTATGGGCGGCGTCGTAGTTGAAATTTTTATCAACGAATTTGAAGCAAATATGAGTGGATACGGCACTGATAATACAAAAGGTAATATTAAGATTACACTTAAGATCCAAAAAGGCGATCAAAGCATCGTTAAAAACATTTCAAATAATCAAACCAAATTTGAGTTGATTCCCACAGGTGGAGCATTTAAATCATTTTTGACTGAAATAATAAATGACGCTATCAAACGCACAGCAATTGCTATTTTAAATAGCTAATGTTTTGTGCGTTTTGCAAGAGCTTTACGCTAAATACATTTTGTAAAATTTGCTCACAAATTTTAAGCGAGCCAAGCCCGATAGTAAGAGAACTAGAGGGCTTTAAAATTTATAGCTTTTACGGCTACTCTGAAATAAAAGAACTCATCCACTCCAAGCACCAAATGCACGGATATTTTATATATAAAAACTTAGCCAAATTTGCATTTAATCAATTTGCTAAAAGCTTTAGCTTACCGGAGAAAGTCTATGCTCTGCCGATAGATGATAGAGTGCATCACGGCTATTCGCACACGGCTATTTTGGCAAATGCGCTAAGGGCTAAAAATCTAAAGCCCATATTTCACGCACTGCATGCAACCAGCAAGATCAGCTATAGTGGTAAGGATTTGCAATTTAGACAAAATAACCCAAGAAATTTTAAAATCCTAAAAAAGATCACTGCGCCAGTTATTTTAGTAGATGACATCGTAACCACTGGCACAACGATACTTGAGGCTAAAAACACTCTAGAAAAAGCTGGCGTAAAAGTACTTTTTGCTCTAGTTTTGGCTGATGCTAAATATTAAATTTAATTTTTTTCTTAAGTCTCTTTGGGCAGAAATTTACATAGTTCCAGCAGTGATCTATTTCGTTAGCAGTAAGAGCATGCAAAAGCAATAAATTTATAGATAAAGCATAGTGCCAAGGCGAATCATATTTGAGCCACATTTTATCGCTAGCTCGAAGTCACTACTCATACCCATCGAGCAGATAGTCGCACCTTTTGGCTTTAGGCTCTCGTAAATTTTATAAGTTAGCTCAAAGCTCTTTTGAATCTCTTTTAGCTCATCCACATGCGCTCCGATACTCATCACACCTTTTAAATTTATATTTTTGCACTCGCTTTGTATGCGTTCATAAATTTCAGCCGCATTTGCCACGCTCACACCTTGCTTTGTATCCTCCTCAGCCGAGTTTATCTGAAGCAGAGTATCGAGCCGATAACTAAGCCTTTTATCGACCTCTACGGCTCTTTCAAAGCTATCGCAGCTTTGCCAAAGCACAGGTTTTAGGCTTATCATTTGATTGATTTTGTTATTTTGCAAGCGGCCGATCATATGCCATTTGATGTCAGTGAAATCTTGTAGCTCTAGCTCTTTTTTGGCCAGCTCTTGGACTCTGTTTTCGCCAAAATTTCTCTGCCCTTGTGCATAAAGCTCCCTTACCTCAGTGCATGTGACGTTTTTGCTAACGGCTATTAGCGTCACGTCTTTGCTTAAATTTTCGATCTTTTCAAGTAGCTCACTTAAAACTATCATCATAAACCTCCGCTTAGTTTCCTGATATCATTAAAGGTCGCAAGAACCATTATGCAAAGTAGCAGTACCCAGCCGCAGTATGTGAGTAAGGCAAGTACCCGCTCATTTACCTCGCGTCTAAAGATCAGCTCGTAAAGGTTAAAAAGTATGTGTCCGCCATCAAGCGCTGGGACTGGAAATAAATTGAAAACGCCTAAATTCACAGAGATGAGAGCTGTGATGAGAAGTAGCACGCTGATGCTGATCTGAGCGGCTTTTGAGGTGACATCGGCGATCTGCAAGATACCGCCGACCTCTTTTAGTGGCACAGCTCCACTTACTATCTTAGTGACGCTTTTAAAGATGAGTTTTGAAGCCTCGATAGTCTCGCCTAAGGCAAATTTAAGGCTCTCTAAACCTGTGTGATAAATTTTTATCACTTCGCCGTTTGATCTAATACCGATTAGTGGTTGCTGTACCTTTTCATTAAATAAATTTATCGTCTCGCCTATCTTTGGTGTTAAATTTATAGTTAGTGACGAACCGTTGCGGTCTATCAAAATGGTGCTTGGCTCAAGTTTTACGTTTTTACTGATCTCGTCCCACTCGGTTATTTTTACGCCATTTATCTCTAAAATTTTATCGTTTATTGCTATGCCAGCGCTCGCGGCTGCTGAACCTTCAACTATATATCCAACTATTGGCGCACGTTTTTCAACACCGATAAATCCAAGCAAAATGTATATAAAAAACGCCAAGATAAAGTTAAAAAATGGTCCTGCAAAGAGAATGTAAATGCGCTTTAGCGGACTTAGCACGTTGTAGCTGTCCGCGTCGTAGTTTTTGGCTTTTGGGTCGGTGTCGTCTTGTCCTTTTAGCTGCACATATCCTCCAAGTGGGATAGCGCTTAGGCAGTAGTCGGTGCCGCCAACGTTTTTGGTGTAAATTTTCTCGCCAAAGCCGATGCTAAAGGTATTTACTTTGACGCCTAGCGATCTTGCTGCCAAAAAATGGCCAAGCTCGTGAAAAAATATGAGAAAACTAATGGCTAAAACGGTCACTAAAAAATAAAACGAATACGCATAAAGCCCAAGGCAAAGCAGGGCTAGCGTGAAGAAAATACCTTTCAAAACTTACCTTTTTTGAAAAAATTGATGAGATTTTAGCCAAAGTTTATAAATTTACTCTCAAATGGTTTTTAGCTAAAAATTTCCCTTAGCCAAGATGTGACTTTACCTTTATTTAGACCTTTGCTTGCGCTTATATTGGTCTTGTCTTTGTTGTCTATGTCAAAATTTATATGAAAATAGGACTTCGCTTGATCGATAAATGGCTTTAGATTTAAAATATCAGGGCAGGGCAAAACGTCGCTTGGCAACTCTTGCAAAAAGCTCATGCCGCCATCGTTAAAATTTATTCTAGCCCTTGGCACAGCGTCGTTTCTAAGCTCTATCTCAAATGTATGGTCATTTATAAAAGGGGCAAAAAGGCGAATTTCTAAGTGAAATTTACCGGCTAGCTCATCATGGCTTAGTCCTTGGTTGCTAAACCAGTAGCCAAAATTTACAGCATTTAGTGAGATATTAAAATCATAAGGATCAGCAGGGCTTACGCCTATACTGCGCAAAAGCTCATATATGGGTAGCTTTGTTTGCAAGCCACCATAATAGTCATAAAGCTTGGCAAGTAGCGGATGTGTGCGACCAGCCTTCTCTTGTAAGCGTAAAATTTCAAAGATGTATCTGTGCGCAAACGAGCGGTGTGATATTGAGCGAGTAGCTTGCATGCTTAGATAGTCAAAAATTTCTGGGCTTTTTGAAAAGCTCATCGCACTCCAAATGCCACGCAAAGTCTCTATGTCGTTATCAAACGTATCAAATTTATCTGCATGGGTTTTGTCGTATTCTAAAGCGCAGCTTGATAAAAATTCATTTAGCTCAGGGCTGATCACAGCGCCAATTTTTTCTAAATTTTTAGCATCGTGATAAAAATTTGTGTTGACGATCTTTTGATTTAGCTTTTTAGCTTGTTTTTGCAGAGCTGGCTCTAAATTTGCAGTGCGTTTTAGAATTATCTCTTTTAATTCGTAGCTCAAATTTAGCTCTTTTTCATCGCTTTTATGTAGGCAAAAATGTACTCAAATCCAGAATAAAGCGTAAGCGCAACAGCCATCCATAGCAAAAGCTCTCCGCCTGGCCAGCTCATCAGTAAAAATCCAACCGCAAACATCTGCGAGACTGTTTTTACTTTGCCTGCCATCGAGGCCGCGACCTCTACGCCGTCACTTGCCATCACGACACGAAAGCCAGTTATGAAAAATTCTCTTATCAAGATAAGATAGACAGCCCAAGCGCTAGCCCTTCCAAGCATCATGAGGCCTAAAAATGCAGCAAGAATTAGCATCTTGTCTGCCAATGGATCAAGGATCGCTCCAAGCTTAGTTTTTTGATCCCAGCTCCTTGCGATGTAACCGTCAAAAAAGTCAGTTACCGAGGCGATCACAAAAATAAGAGCTGCAAAGTAGTTTATCCAGCTCATGTGAATTTGCGTAAAAATTCCTGGCGCATTTACGAGCATAAAAAACATAAGTGGAGCCAGAAGTATCCTAAAAAACGCTAAAGAATTTGGTAAATTTAAACTCACAAATGTGCCTTTATGCCTGTAAATTTCAAATTTCTCATTTAAATGTCGTGCCGCCGTCGATCACAAATGTATGCCCAGTCACCCAGCTAGCCTTAGACGAGCATAAAAATAGACACGCTCCGGCTAGGTCTGTCGGCTGTCCCATGCGGTTTAGTGGGCTAAGCTTTGCTGTCATATCGCGCACCTCTTCGTAGTTTGTAAAGGCTCTTAGTGCATCTGTCTCGATAGGGCCGCCGCTTACGACGTTTACACGGATATTTTTCTCGCCAAGCTCGGTTGCAGCGTATCTTGCCATAGCTTCAACGGCTGCTTTTGCTGTGCCGTGACCTGCGTAGTTTTCGATATATACCAAATTTCCAGTCGATGATAGGCTGATGATGCTACCACCACCCACTTTTTCCATGCGTTTTGCAGCTTCTTGAGTGCCTACGACAAAGGCATTTACTGTTGCTGTAAAGATATTGTTTATGCCTCTTGGTTTTAGCTTCATAAATTTAGTGTATCCACCAGCTACTGCACGACCTGATATAATTGCATTTGATATAAAAAAATCAATCCTATCAAAGTCCTCGTCTATCTTTAAAAATAGTTCTTTATAAGTTTCTGGCTCTAGGATATTTAGCGCATATGCTCTGGCTTTTATCTTAAAATTTGCCTCAAGCTCTCTTGCTTGCTCATTTGCAAGTTCTTCGTTTGAGTTATAGGTAAATGCTATGTTTACGCCAGCTTTTGCAAATTCTTCGACTATGGCTCTGCCAATGCCTCTAGTGCCGCCACTGATAACTAGCGTTTTACCTTTAAATTCGTTTAGTGTGTCCTTCATTAAAAACCCTTTATTTCGTAATTTTTTATTACTTCTTCTATCTTTTTGAAATTTTCTTTACTTGGTTTGCAAAGTGGCAAGCGATACTCCAAAGAGTCGATGAGTCCAGCTAGATACATCGCTGCTTTGATCGGTATTGGATTGCTTTCGCAAAAGAGCGTTTTATTTATAGTATATAGATTGTCGTTTATTAGTTTTGCTTTTTTGTACTCTTCGTTCATTGCAAGGTGTGTAAGCTGTGAAATTTGATCTGGTAAGAGGTTTGCAGTAACTGAGATAACGCCTTTGCCACCATTTGATATGATAGGATAGTTGATCGCATCTTCACCGCTAATGACTACTAAATTCGGCTCGTGAGCTAGTAGATCTACACATCTATCGATACTGCCTGTAGCCTCTTTGATGCCGTAGATATTTTTGCACTCTTTAAAAAGTCTAAAAACGGTCGCTGGCAAGATATCCACGCCAACTCTGCCAGGAACATTGTAAAGAAGCACAGGGATTTCAATGCTATTTGCAATGGCTTTGTAGTGCTCGTAAAGCCCTTCTTGTGTTGGTTTATTGTAGTAGGGCGCAACTGATAGGATGCCATCAGCGCCATGAGCTTGAGCAAATTTTGCGATACCAATAGCTTCGTGAGTCGCGTTACTGCCAGCACCAGCTAGTACTTTTACATTTGTGCCTTTACATGCATCTACGGCTATTTCGATACAAATTCTATGCTCATCATGCGTCAGTGTTGCACTCTCGCCAGTGGTTCCAACTGGCACAACAACATCTATGCCGTGTTTTATCTGTCTTTTTATTAGCTTTTCAAAACTAACTTCATCTACTTTTTGATTTTTAAATGGCGTAATGAGTGCGGTCATCGCACCTTGAAGCGAATTTTCCACGTTTATTCCTTTTTTAATATTATTGTTGTGCTGGTTTTTTCATTAAAATATCTATTTGCTATATCTTTTAAAAGTTTTACATCAATTTTATCGATATTTTTTTCAAGCTCGTAAAGAGGCTTTATGTCGCCTCTAGCAAGGTATGAGCCATATAAATTTGCAACCTTGCTTGCACTCTCAAATGAGTAAATAAAATCAGTTTTTATCAAATTCTTAACTCTTAAAACATCATCTTTATCGATTGGCTTATTTTTTAAATCATCTATGATCTTTAAAATTTCAGCCTCAACCACGTTTGCTTCGACATCTGGGTTGCAAACTGCTAAAAATATAAATAAATTTTCATCAACACAGCTCATATTATAAGCATAAATTTGGTTTACAAGCATTAGCTCATCGACTAGGTGCTGCTGCAAAATAGAGCTTTTGCCAGTGGCTAGATACTCGCTTATCGCGTTTAGCCCCACTTGATCAGCGTGTTTAAAATTTGGGATTTTGTAAGCAATCGCTAGCATTTGTGTTTGGCTATCTTTGTAGATGATAGCTCTTCTTGCGCCGTCTTGTTCAGGTTCTTTACAGTGAGATTTTGGGATGGCTCTTTTGTTTTTTATACCGCTAAAATTTTTCTTAGCCAGTTTAAATGCCTCATCCTTGCCGATGTCGCCACTTATCATCAAAATCGCATTTTTGGGCTGATAATACGTAGCGTGAAATTCTTTTATGTCGGAGATATTCCAGTTTTCGATATCTTTTATAAAGCCTATCGGTGTCCAGTGATATGGATGATAGATAAATGCGTGGTTGTAGAGTCTAAAGTAGAGGTACCCCATAGGGTTATTATCTGTTCGCCACCTGCGTTCTTCATGCACCACGTCTCGCTCTGGCTGAAATTCTTTATCTTTTAGGCTTAAATTTTTCATAAGCTCAGCAAAAAGACCAAGCGTTTTGTCTAAATTTTCATTTGACGCTTTTATAAAGTAGTGGGTATAATCAAAGCCTGTACTTGCGTTATTTACGCCGCCAAAGCCTTTTACTATTTCGTCAAATTCACCAGCTCGTAAATTTTTGGTTGATTTAAAATTTAGATGCTCTAACATGTGAGCGATGCCGCTTTTGCCCATCACTTCGTTTCTTGATCCAACTTTATAAAAGACATCGACGCTTATCACTTTTGAGCCAGGATTTACTGGTACGTGATAAATTTCTAGTCCGTTTTCTAGTTTTGTTTTATTAAATTTTATCAATCTTTTGCCTTTTATTTTTTAACATCTATGCCGACCGCTTCGCTAATAGAGGCAAAGCCATCTCTTTTTAAAAGTTCTAAAATTTCTAAATTTATATCTCTTGCGATCATTGGCCCTTTAAAGATAAAGCTTGTAAAAATTTGCACTAAATTTGCTCCCATTTTTATGCGCTCATATGCCTCTGCGCCGCTATCTATGCCGCCACATGCTATAAGCGTCGTCTTGCCGTAAAGCTCATCTGCCACAGCTTTAAATATCTCTTTTGACTTTTGAGCGACTACTTTGCCACTTAGTCCACCAAAATCCTTCAAATTTGACGAGTGAGAGAGTGAATAATCAACGCTTGTATTTGAGACAAGCACGCCACTAGCGCCGTTTTCTACCGCGCAGCTACAAAGCTTGATCGCATCTTCGTGGCTCATATCAGGAGCGATTTTAAAGATAATTGGTTTTTTAGTAAGTGGCAAAATGACGCTAAAAAGTTCTTTTATGAAGCTCTCATCTTGCAAGGCTCTTAAATTTGGCGTGTTTGGTGATGAGACGTTTATGACAAAGGTGTCGCAAATTTCGCTAAATTCTTTTACTAAAATTTTATAGTCTTTTATTGCATCTTCGTTTGGTGTAACCTTGTTTTTACCGATATTTGCCCAGATAGGTAAAGTATAAGGATAAAGTTTTTTGACTCTATTTTTGATAGCCTCGCAGCCATCGTTGTTAAAACCCATCGCATTTTGGATACTCTCTTCATCTATGAGTCTAAAAAGCCTTGGTTTGTCGTTGCCGGGCTGTGGCTTTGGTGTAAATGTACCAAATTCTAAATACCCAAATCCAAGGGCTGTTAGTGCCTCAAACATCGTGGCGTTTTTATCAAAGCCACCTGCTATGCCAACTGGGTTGTGATAAGTGCTTGAAAATAAATTTTGTTTTAGCGCATTGTCATCGACCACGCACTTATTTGCTACAAAGCTTAATGATCCTGGAAAAATTTTATTTGCTCCGATCATTGCAAGTTCTGCGATTTTATGGGCAGTTTCAGGATCGAATTTAAAAAATATAGATTTTAAAGTTTCGTAGTTTAAGCTCATTTTAACCTCTTTAAAATGCCTAAAAATTTGTGCAAATCTTAGCAAAAATCGCCTTAAACTAAGGCTTTGCCTTTAAGTTTTGCATAAATTTCATTTCTCTTGCTAAGTTCTTCATCGCTTCCGATATCAACTATCTTTCCATCACTTAAAACCGCGATCTTATCAGCACTTTCAACTGTGCTTAGACGGTGAGCGATGACAAAGATGATCTTTTTGTTTCTTAGGTTGTTTATAGCCTTTGTGATCTCTTTTTCACTCTCGTTATCAAGCGCTGAAGTGGCCTCGTCAAAGATAAGAATTTGTGGGTTTTGATAAAGTGCCCTTGCTATTGCGATGCGTTGTCTTTGACCGCCTGAAAGGTTTGTGCCAAATTCGTTTAAGATAGTGTTTATGCCGTTATCTAGTTTGTTTACAAACTCATAAGCATTTGCCATTTTTAGTGCATTTATCACGGCTTCTTCGTTAAATTCTCTGCCGTAAGCCACGTTTTTAGCGATTGTATCGTTAAAGATATAGACACGCTGCGTTACAAGTCCGATGTTTTGGCGAAGTGAGTGGATTTTGATATCTTTTAAATTTGTATTATTTATTAAAATTTCTCCGCTATTTACGTCGTAAAATCTCATGAGCAGATTCATGAGCGAGGTTTTTCCGCCACCACTTGAGCCAACAAGGGCTATAAATTCTGACTTACGAGCCTCTAAATTTATCCCTTTTAAAACCTCTTTGTCACCGTAGTTTAGGCAGACACCCTTAAATTTGATTAGGTTTATCTCTTCGCTTAATTCTTTTTCACCATCTTTTATCTCACTCACTTTATCCATCAAGAAAAAGGTTCTCTCACTTGCGGCGATCGCATCCTGCATTTTATTGTATATATTTACGATACGTTTTAGTGGGGTGTAGAGCATAAAAAGCGCGGTTAAAAACGAGAAAAATGCACCCATATTTATATTTCCGTCGATGACGTCTTTGCCTCCTACGATAATAACGGCTGCGACACCAATAGAGCCTATCGTTTCCATAAGCGGACTTACTAATTGCTCAATTTTTACGGTTTTAAGATTTAGCTTGAAAAATTTGTTATTTTCTTCAACAAAACGTGAATGCTCGTATTTTTGGGCATTATTTGCTTTAATTATCTCGATATTTGTAAAAATTTCACTCAAGGCTGAAGTGATATCGGATGTCTTTTCTTGCGACTGCTTTGAAATTTTTTTCATCTTTTTAGCAAGGCGCGAGATCGGATAAATGGCTACTGGCATGACCACAAGTGCAAAAAACGCCAATTTAGGGCTTTGATATATGACTACACAAAGCAGGCCTATGATAGTTACAAGCTCTCTAATAAGCTCAGGTATGAAACTTGAAACAATAGATCTTATGCGCTCTATGTCGTTCGTGGTTCTGCTTATTAGCTCGCCTGTTCTAAAATCATTAAAAAATTTTATGTCCAAATTTAGTAAATTTTCGACCATCTTTTCACGAAATCTTCTAATCGTATCTTGGCCGATATATGCCGTAAAATAAGCCTGCATAAATGTGCCTATATTTTTTAACAGATAAATAGCGATGATCGCACATGGTAACAAATAAAGCAGTGTTTCGTTTTTTTCAACGAAAATTTTATTAAGTACTGGCTCCACCAAATACGCACTGACCGCTGTTCCGCCACTTGCAAGCCCCATGCCAATGAAGGCTAGGATAAAGTGTGGAATGTAGTCTTTAAAATATGGGCCAAAGCGTTTTAGCACATCTTTTAAGCCAAAGTTAGTCATTATTTTTCTCCCAAACTGCGCCATTTGGTGTATCCATGATAGAGATATTCATCTTTTCTAGCTCATCTCTTATCTCATCAGCCATTGCAAAATTTTTCTCTTTTTTAGCTACCGCGCGCTCATCAAGAAGTCTTTGGATGTGCTCTTTTTGCTCGTCACTTACGCCAAACTGAAAATACTCAACATAATTTGTGCTAGCAATGCCTAAAATTTCACTTATAAGCTCCAAATTCGCCACTACTTCGGCCTTGTAGGCTTTATCTTTTGGGCTATTATCAAGCTTTTCGTTTGCTGTTTTTACAAACTCATCAACGCTTGCAAGCGCCTTTGAAGCGTTTAGATCATCGCTTAGCGCCTCAAGTAGCTCACTTTTAAAGCTCTCATTTATTGCACCTGCTTGCACGCCATCAACCCTTTTTTTGAGGCGATAAATTTTATCAAGTCTCTTTTTTGAAGCTACTAGATCTTCATCTGAATAGTTAAAATGAGCTCTGTAATGGCTTGTAAGCAAGTAATATCTAAGCACTTCGCCATGAACATTTTTTATGGCGTCCTTTACGAAAAAGCTGTTATTTAGACTCTTACTCATCTTTTCGTTATTTACTTTTATAAAGCCATTATGCATCCAGTATTTGCTCAAATTTTTATGATAGGCGCATCTGCACTGACTTGCTTCATTTTCATGGTGTGGGAAGAGTAAGTCAATGCCACCAGCGTGGATGTCGATCTCAAATTTATCATTTTCTTTGTCACTTAAAAATTCTCTTATCATCGCTACGCACTCGGTGTGCCAGCCAGGGCGACCCTTGCCAAATGGGCTCTCGTACCATTTCTCATCAAATTTCCAAAGCACAAAGTCTTTTTCGTCTCTTTTCTCGCCAAAACTTGCCACACGCGCGATTAGATCGGTATTGTTATCCTTGCCGCTAATGCTAAAATATCCACTATCCTTGCTCGTATCAAAGTAAATTCCATCGCTCGTTTTATACGCGAAGCCTCTATCCATAAGTATCTTGATGTAGCTAATGATCGCCTCCAAACACTGCGTAGCCTTTGGCTTAAAGTCTGGATCAAGCACGTTTAAAGCGTTCATGTCGCTCTCATAATGCGCTATATACTTGTTTGTGATCTCCTCTAGGCTTTGGCCAGTTTGCCCCATTTTATTTAAAATTTTATCGTCGATATCGGTGTAGTTTCTTGCAAATTTGACCTTGTAGCCAAGCGCTTTTAAGACCCTTCTTAAAAGATCAAAGCTAACGGCTGACTTTGCATGCCCCAAATGCGCGTCGTCATAGACCGTTGGACCGCATAGGTAGATGCTAACTTCACCATCTTTAATAGGGCTAAACTCAACCTTTTCTCTTTTAGAAGTATCAAAAATTCGCATTAAATATATCCTTTAAAAATGTTAAACCAAAATAGAGCAAAACCGCCAAAATAGCGATGGCGGCTATAAATTTAGGCTCGATTATAGCTAAAAATCGCTTAGCTCCAAAGGCTCTTATATATAAAATAAGCTGTAAAAATCCCCCAAGTGAGCTTGCAAATGCAAGGCCAGCTGCTCCAAATTTCTGCATCAAAATGACTGCTAGGATCAAATTTATCACAAGGCAGATGATGGAAATTTTGGCTGCCTCTTTTTGCTTCATATTTGCATAAAGCCAAAGTGAGAAAATTTTAGCCAGACCAAATGGCGTAAGCCCCACCAAATAGGCGCTTAGCACCTTGGCACACTCGGTCGTATTTGCCCTTACGAAATTTCCTCTCTCAAACAAGAGCCAGATGATAAATTCGCTTAGAACAATGCCTGTGATCGTAGCGGCTAGCAGAGCGCTAAGGAGCAGATAAAAGCTCTTTTTCGTCCAAACTAGGGCGTTTATTTCATCTTTTTGCTTTAAAAGTCTGGTAATCTTTGGGAATAGCGCCTGAGAGAGCGCGATCGCAAAGATGGCAAGTGGGAGCTGAAAAATTCTATTTGCATAAAAAAGGTAGCTTATCGAGCCACTTACCAAAAAGCTAGCTAGCCAAGTGTCCATAAATGCGCTTATCTGCATAGCACTTGAGCCAAGTAGGCCGTGATAGAAATTTATAAAAAAGCCTTTACTCTGCGCTCTTTTGCCTTTAAAATATCCGCTTAGACCGCCCCAAAAAATTTTATTTAAGGCGTTAAATTTCATAGCAACTAGATGCACCAAAACCTGCAAAACACCTCCTGCAACGACACCAAAGCTAAGATAAAGTGCGACCACGCTCTCGCTCTTGCCACGAGCTAAAAGTAGTGAAGCGATCATGGCTAAATTTAGCAGCGCAGTAGAAAATGCAGTCGTTGCAAAGTGCCCTTTATACTGAAGCAGTGCACCCATGAAAGTGACGATATAAACAAGGGCTAGATAGTAGAAATTTATACGCACAAGCGGCACTGCATCTGTGATATTTTGCTCGCTTAAACCGCTTGCGATGATCTTTATAAAGTAAGGCGTAAATAAATTTACAAGAAGCGTTAATGCGCCTATAAAAAGTAGAAATTTGATGAAAATTTCAGCTTGAAAAATCGCTTTTTTCTTGCTATTTGTAAAATTTGGCAAAAATGCCTGTGTAAAGGCACCTTCTCCAAAGATACGGCGAAATAAATTTGGTATTTTAAAAGCGATAAAAAAAAGATCACTAAATATGCCAGCTCCAAGGATAGAAGCTGTTAAAAGGTCTCTTATAAGTCCAAGAATTCTTGAAACCATAATGCCAACTGAGTTTGAAAAAAAACCTTTTATAAACATCGCTCACCTAAATTAAATTTGAAAACGCAATAGTAACAAAAGATGCTTTAAAGCTTACATAACCCAAATTTAATAAAATTTTAGCGATAATAAGAGCCAAATTTTATGTGAAATGGATCAATTTTGAGCGAGAACGTGCAAGAAAACGAGAGATTTTTACCGCCAACGCAAATTCAAACTTCAACGCCTTATATATCGCTTAAAGAACTAAGCAAACAATACAGCGTACCGGTAGAATTTATAGATTTTAAAATTTTAGACATTTTGACTTATTATAAAAATAAAGATAATGAAGAGCCAGTTTTTGTCCCTGAAGAAAATTTAGACTTTTTTGATGATAATACTTTTTATCTTGACGAGACGCTAGAGATCGAGCAGGTCTATGATGTGGAATTTTTTGATGTTAGGCTAAATGCTGTGCCAAAGCTTCCAAAGATAGAGATTGGTGTAAATTCAACGGTTACAAAAGTAGTCGCAAAGGTAAAAGCCACAAAAGATTGTGAATACGAACAGCATTACGAAGATAAACTTTTTGAATATATCGCCAAACAGCTTATGAAAGCTCAAATTTTAATAGGTATAAGGATCGGCAAACTAAAAGACGAGCTAAAACAAATCGCCTCGGTTGTGCATGTAAAGGGCGAACTTGATAAAGACTACATACTAAACATAACACAAGGTATAAATCCAAAAAAAGCTACCGATGCAAAGATACTTTACTACTACAAAGATAAACTTGATGCGATAAAAGAGGAAGATAAGGTTGATTACGCTGATAGAGGTTTTGTTTTTGGCGTGGCACAAGATGAAGTAATAATGGAAGAGAAAAAGTCTCACGAAGGGCAAAATGGCCGTGATGCGAGAGGTAAATTATTAGCAGTAGAAAAGCCAAAAGAAGATACTGGCAAAGAGATAAGTATAAGCGAAAATATAGAGAGAGTAGAAAATGACGATAGCATAATATACATCGCTAAAAAATCAGGATATGTAGTTGAGAAAAATGGCTCATTTGACATTGAAGAGCGTATAGAGATAAATGAAGCAAATTTTAAAACAACTGGCTCTATTCAAGCAGGCACTGATACAAATGTGACTTTGGTGGTTAGGGAAACTGATACTATAAAAGACGCCATCGGCACTGGCATCATCGTGGAAGCTGACGAGATCGAGGTTAAAGGAAATGTCGGCGCAAATGCGATGGTTAAAGCAAATGAAGTAATAATCGGCGGTCAAACACACCAAAAGGCTAAAATTTATGCAAAGAATGCAAAAATTTCTATCCATATCGGTAAGGTTGAAGCTGAAAATGTCGAGATAGATAGGCTAGAAGGCGGAAATGTCGTAGCAAAAAGGGTTAAGATAAATAGCGTCGTTGGTGGCTCTATAACCGCTCAAAATATCCAAATAAATACGCTTGGCTCAAACTGCACTATCACAGCTTCACACTTAATAGACGTAAGATATCTAAGAGGCACTGACAATAAATTTATAATCGATACTAGCAAAATGCCTGAGAGTGCTGAGGCTACGCAAGAGCAATTAAATAAGATCGAAAATACAAAAGCAGAGCTTGCCTCTCTTCTAAAAAATATTGAAACAAAGAAAAATGTCATAAATGAAAATAAAGACTCGATTTATACCATAAAAGCAAAGGTAGAAGAGCTCTCAAAAGCTAAAGTGATACCGCCAGTTACCTTTATGAAAAAGCTAAAAGAGTATCAAGGTTTAGTCAATGAATACAACACTTTGCTAAAAATTTTTAAAGATAAAAAAGATTTGTTAGCTACTCTAAAAGATGAGCTTGAGATCATGCAAAATGGAATATTTTCTGCAAAAGTGATAAATAGAGGCAACTGGGTTGAACTAAATGAGATTAGATTTGTTATCGTTGATCCTCCACAAAATGTCACTTATATCTCAAAGCAAAATGAAACCGCTCATGCTATTACTTTAGAGAAGATCGGCGATGGCGATGAGGCTGAGTATAAGATCAAAAAGTCAAATAGATTAGAAGACTACACAGATACAAATTTTTAAGAATAAAAGGTTAAATGATGATAAAAGCGATCGAAGGTGTCGTCAGCAAAAAAGATCCCGCATTTGTGATACTTAAAACAAATAGTGGCGTAAGCTATGGAATTTTTATCTCACTTTTTTGCTCAGCCAAGCTTAGCAAGGGCGAAAAAGTCGAGCTTGCCATAACGCAGATCATAAGAGAGGACGCAAATTTACTTTACGGCTTTTTGGATGCAAATGAGCAAAAGATGTTTGAGATGCTAATAAAGCTAAATGGCATCGGAGCTAGTACGGCTATGGCAGTTTGCTCAAGTCTTAGCTCGCAAGCATTTACAAACGCCATAATAAGCGGCGATGCAGATACTTTTAAAAGTGTGCCAGGTATCGGACCAAAGACTGCTAGACGCATTATAGCTGAGCTAAGTGATGCAAAACTAATAAGTGATGAGAGTGTGCCAAGCTATCAAAATGAGGCACTTTTAGCACTTGAAGCGCTTGGCTTTAAGCGTGAGAAGATAGTGAAAATTTTGCCTGAGTGCAAGAGTGAAAATACGAGTGATCTTATAAAAGAAGCATTAAAGAAATTAGGATAAGGATTAAAAAGATGAATTTAGGTGTGGTATTTGGAGCAAAGAGCTATGAACATGAGATAAGCATAGTTAGTGCGATAGTTTTAAAAAATGTCCTAAAACAAGAGCTAAAATTTATATTTTGCGACGCAAATAGAGATTTTTATCTTATCGAAGAGAAAGATATGAGAGCAAATTTCTTTAGCTCAGGCAAGTACAAAAATTCAAAAAAGCTCATTTTATCTAAAGGTGGATTTTTCATACACTCTCTCTTTGGCGATAAAAAAGTAGAGTGCGATGTCATTATAAATTTGATCCACGGCATGGACGGCGAAGATGGCAAGATAGCGGCACTTTTTGACTTTTACGGCATAAAATATATAGGTCCAAGGCTTGAAGTAAGTGCGCTTAGCTACAATAAAGAATTAACCAAATTTCTAGCGCAAAAAGCTGGCGTAAAGGCGCTTGACTATGAGATGCTAACTCGTCAAAGTGAGCCAAAATTTCACTATCCTATTATTTTAAAGCCAGCAAGACTTGGAAGTAGCATCGGCGTAAATATAGTGCATGACGCCAGTGAGCTAGCTTATGCAAAAGACGTGGCATTTGAGTTTGATAAAGATGTGCTTGTCGAGCCTTTTATAAAGGGAGTAAAAGAGTACAACCTCGCAGGCTGTAAGATAGATGGAAAGATAAAATTTTCTATCATCGAAGAGCCAAAAAAGAAAGAATTTCTTGACTATGAGCAGAAATATCTTAGCTTTTCAAATGAAAACAAGGTAAAAGAGGCTGAAATTTCTGAAGAGTTAAAGCAAAATCTTAAATTTAATTTTTCAAAAATTTATGATTGTGGATTTGACGGAGCGATCATTAGATGCGACTTTTTTGTGATAGATGATGAGGTCTATCTAAATGAGATAAATCCAAATCCAGGAAGCCTTGCAAACTATCTATTTGAGGATTTTGAGAGTACTTTAAATGCTCTTGCAAACTCACTTCCAAGAGAGCGTAATATAAAAATCGATTATAGCTTCATAAACTCGATCACTTCAGTAAAAGGTCGCGGGAAAATTTAGACCATTTAGTAGATTATAAAGTAGTTTGTGATATTTTACGTAAAATTTTACACAAAGAGCGACAATGGTAACTTTTACAAAAGATGAAATTTATACAGCAACTGAAGTGGTTAGAAATTTTAGTTCAGTGCTCTCTCGTGTGGGAGCTAATGAATTAAAAAGAGCGGTTATTGTAAAAAATAATAAATTTGAAGCAGTGCTTTTAAATATGGAAGAGTATGAACGCCTTTGCGAGGCAGTAAGCGTGCTTGAGAGCATTTATACTGCAAAAAAAAGAGAGAACGATGGCGAGTAGGGCGGTAAAGTACGGCTCAAATGAGTATGAGATCAGCTACGAAGTAGTAAATCCAAAATGCAAAAAAATAGTGCTTTTTTTGCACGGCTGGGGCGCAAACAAAGAGATAATGAAAAAGGCTTTTGGGCGCTATCTAAGCGAGTTTTGCCATGTTTATATCGATATGCCAGGCTTTGGTAAAAGCTCCATTACTGATCCGTTAAAAACAAGTGATTACGCAAAAATCGTTGAAATTTTCTGTGATGAGCTTGGCATAAAGCCAGATATCATCGTAGGACATAGCTTTGGCGGCAAGGCTGCAACGCTTCTAAAACCGCAATATCTTGTGCTTTTGAGCTCAGCTGGCATAATTGTCAAAAAGCCATTTATCGTGCGCGCAAAGATCGCTATTTTTAAAATTTTTAAGCTTTTTGGATTTGGAAAATTTTATAAACTCTTTGCCACAAAAGATGTAAGCGGTATGAGTAGAGTGATGTATGAGACCCTAAAAAACGTAGTTGATGAGGATTTTACAAAGCATTTTGCCAGCTTTGGTGGCAAGGCTTTGATATTCTGGGGCGAAAATGACAAGGCAACGCCTATAACAAGCGGAGAGAGTATACATAAGCTCATTAAAAATAGTTCATTTTTTCCGCTTAATGGTGATCATTTTTTCTTTTTACTTCACGCTAAATTTATAAGTGACGAGATAGAAAAAGGGATAAAATTTGAGCCAAATGAAGCAAAAAATGTCGTGCTTGACGATGAGAGCGGTATCGAGGAGATAAGATGAATATTTTTTTAAGCATAAGCACAGTTTTATTTATCTTTGCACTCGCTTTTTATGTAATCACTTGCTTTCAGTGGTTTTCATATAGGCCTGAGCGCGTGCTCTTTCACTTCACAAAGCCTGCTTGGCACGTCTTTTTCTTTATTGTGCCGTTGGTGCTTTTTTACACGACTGGCAAGTGGTTTTTTATCTATTTTTACTTTGCTCTTTTGCCAGCCCTTTATCTTTGGCACAAAAAACTTGATAAAAAGCTAGTCTTTACCGCCAGGATCAAGCACTTTTTTGCGATCCTTGCTTGCGCTATCATCTTAAACTACGCTCTAAATTTTATCATTCACAAGGTATTTTTAGCTCCGATGCCACTTTTTGTCTTGGTTGTGAGCCTATTCTTTAGTGAAATTTTAGAAAAGATCAAATTTCAAGGCTTTAAAAACAAGGCGCTTAAAAAACTGGGTGCAAATAAAGATCTAAAAATCATCTTGATCACAGCAAGCTACGGCAAAACGAGTATCAAAAATTTCTTATTTGAAATTTTAAAAGATAGCTTTGACTGCTATAAAACACCACGCAGCGTAAATACAATAGCTGGCATCATCAAAGATATTAATGAAAACTTAAGCGAGCAAACGCAAATTTACATCGCAGAAGCAGGCGCTAGGCTAAAGGGCGACATCCTAGAGATCACAAAATTTCTAAATCCGCAAATCGTCATCGTAGGCGAGATCGGCGCGCAACACATTGAGTATTTTAAAACGCTTGATAATATCCGAGCCACCAAGCTAGAAGCACTTCAAAGCACTCGTTTGCAAATGGCATTTTTACATAGTTCGACAAAAAAAGAGCCAAGCCAAAATATAGAAATTTATGATGAAAGTCTAAAAGATATCAATGCAAATTTAGATGGAATTTCGTTTACGCTTGGTGACAAGAGCTACGCCTCGCCGCTACTTGGCAAATTTAACGCTACAAATTTAGCCGTTTGCATCAAGGTGGCAAAATACCTAAAAATGAGCGATGAGGCGGTAGATAGAGCGCTATCTAAGATGAAAAACGTAGAGCACCGCCTAAGCAAGATCGAGGCTGGTGGCAAGCTGATAATCGATGATAGCTTTAATGGAAATTTTTCAGGCATGAGCGCAAGCTACGAGCTTGTAAGCACCTACGCTGGCAGAAAAGTGCTGCTAACACCAGGCATTGTCGAGAGTGATGCGGAGCAAAATGCAAATTTAGCCAAGGTGATAAATGAAATTTTTGACCTTGTTATCATCACAAGCTCACTAAATGCTGAAGTTTTACTAAAGTACATCATAAAGCCAAAGATCATCATCTTAAAGGATAAAAATAAAATGCAAGAAATTCTAGCTCAAAATACGCGTGCTGGCGATCTTATACTATTTTCAAACGACGCACCGAGCTTTATATGAAAAAGATAGTTTTTTTAATCCTAGCTTTAAATTTAGTATTTAGCTTTGATATTGATGATTATGACAGAGGCATTGAGGCGCTAAATGCCGGAGATTACGTAGCTGCGTATGAAATTTTCTATGATGGCTGTGAGCAAAAAGATGTGCTTTCGTGCGAAGCTTTGGGCGATATGTTTGTAAATGAAGAGATAAATGAGCAAATGGATAGTGATCTAAAAAAGCACTCAAATATCGAGCTTGGCGTGAGTTATTATATGAAAAGTTGCGACCTTGGCTACCAAAATGCTTGTGATGATGTGATGAGCTTAAGGGATGATTTAAACATAAGCCTTCCAGCTGGTGTTTATGAAAACGCCAAAGCAAGGTACGATGAGATAAGACAAGAAGACGAAAAAGAAGAAGCCTTAAGCGAGCAAAATGCGACTTTGCAAAAATAAATTCTCTAGTTTTAGACTAGATTTGCTTTTAGTATATGCTCTTTTAGGCTTGCTGGAATTTTGCTATTTTCAAGCTCAATCAGTTCGCTAACTCTTAAAATATAAAAATCCTGCAAACTTCTGTTTGCAAATTTTTCAAGCTTTTTTGAAAGCGTGTCAAACATATAAAACTCAGCTTCATTGCTAGCTAGTAAAAAATCAGCCCCACTATCAAACGCATTAAAGATGGTCTTACTTGCAAGTGCAAATGCAAGCTTTTCGTTTACTTTTAAAAGTTCAAATCCACAAGGAATTTTGATATTTAGATTTATAAAATTTGCTCTAAATTTATCTAAATTTACAGGGATTTTATCGCTTACGGCTATTTTGAACTCTTTAAATTTATCCAAACTCTTTATCTTTTCAAGCTCGTTTTTTGAGGTTTTATCCTCTTTTATTCCTAAAATTTCTTTAAAAAACCTAATTGCTTCGGTATAAATTTCGCTTCCGCTAAAGATAAAATCATCAATCTTGCAAGCTATTAAAATACCATTTTCATTGTTGATAAGCCTCATGATCTCATCATTTTTTTCTTTCTTATAAAGATGATGAGCCAGTATGATAGTAGCTGCACCTATAAAATTTGGCTCGTAGTCTCTCACAAAATCAGCATAAAAATATGGCTTTAAGCTTGCATAAAATTCTTTGCCTGCTTGATCACAAAATTTCTCAAATGGTTTAAATTTCTTCCAAAAGTCATCATCATTTATCTCAAGATCTAAAACCGCTCGTTTTTCATCAAGTGGCGAAATCACAAGCTCGCCTGCAAATTTTTCATATAAATTTACTAATGGTTCAGCAGTGCTCACTACGACATCATTTACTTTCACAAAGCCGGTTATTGGTTGAAAATACGGATCAATTTTTTTAACATGCAAAAATAGTTCATCAAGGTTTGCGTAGTCTAAAATTTCTAAAAAATATGGTTTAAAATACGACAAAATATCCTTTTTTGCATTAAATCTAAAAATTTCTATTTTTTGCATTTGGCTCCTTTTTTGGCTTATTTTATCCTAAAATTAAAAGGAGTTTCATTATAATGGCTCGATGGATAAAGAAAATTTCACGATTGAATGCTTTGGTAACGCTTATATTGGCGATGATGCGGCTGTGCTTGGCAAGCAGGTCTTTAGCAAGGACATCTTTGCTGAAAACTCGCACTTTAAGCATGGCTGGCTAAGCCTTGAAGAGATCGGCTACAAGGCGATGATCGTAAATTTTTCAGATACGATCGTGATGAATGCTAGGCCAAAATTTGCGCTTCTTGGACTTAGTTTGCCAAAGAATTTTTCGCCACAGCAAATCAAAGAGCTAAGCGCTGGCATAAACAGAGCGTGCGAGGAGTTTGGCGTAAAGATAATCGGTGGTGACACGATAAGTAGCAAAATTTTAAATATAAGCGTTAGTGTAATTGGCGAGCTAAATGGTAAAGCTGTGCTTAGAAAAAATGCAAGATACGGTGATCTGGTAGCTTTTACTGGCGAGCTTGGAGGTAGTAAAAAGGGGCTAAATTCACTTCTAAGGCTAGCTCAAATTTCAAAAAATTCACGTTTTAAAAAGCCTACTTTAAGAGATAAATTTTTCTACAAAGCAGCTCATCTTGTAAACTCAGCTATGGATATCTCAGATGGGCTAAATGCCGATCTTGCTAAGCTTTTAAAGGCTAGCAAAAAGGGTGCTAAATTTACAAAAAAGCTAAGTAAATTTGAGCTTAGTAGCGGCGAAGAGTATGAAATTTTATTTACTTTTAGTCCTAAAAATTTAAACGCCATCAAAAGGATCGCCGCAAAAACACGGACAAAGATTAGCATCTTTGCAAAAATTTCAAATAAAAGGTTAAAACAAAATGCAAGAAACCACCACTTTTAAGCCACTTTATGCACTCACTCATGCACCTATTGAGGCTTATTTTTCTAAAAATTCAGATGATTTTGTCGTGCGTGAGATACCACTTTACGAGTTTAGCGGTGACGGTGAGCACTTAATCGTTGAAATTTCTAAAAAAGATATGACGACACAAGAGGCCTTGCATGTCTTAAGCGAGGTTACAGGAGCTAAGATGCGTGATTTTGGCTACGCTGGGCTAAAGGACAAGCAAGGTATGACGACTCAGTTTATCTCTATGCCACGTAAATTTGAGAGCAATTTAGCGAATTTTAGTCACGAAAAGATTAAAATTTTAAGCCTAAATGCGCATAAAAATAAGCTTTGCATCGGACATCTAAAGGGAAATAGCTTTTTTATCCGCTTAAAAAAGGTGCTACCAAGTAATGCCAAAAAGCTAGAGCAAGCATTTATTAGTATTGACAAAATGGGCTATGCAAACTACTTTGGCTATCAGCGTTTTGGTAAATTTGGCGACAATGCCGAAACTGGCCTGGAGCTACTTAAAAACGGGACAATAAACGGCAAAAAGAGCAAAAATGTAAAGCTAAACGACTTTTTGATCTCGGCATATCAGAGCGATCTTTTTAACCGTTGGCTTAGCAAACGCGTGGAGATTTCGAGATTTGCGCAGGATTTTAGTCTCTCTGAGCTAGCTCAAATTTACCCGTATCTGAGCGGCGAAAATTTGAAAAATTTAAAATCTCAAAAGAGATTTTTTAAGCTAATTGAGGGCGAAGTTTTGGGCCACTACCCGCACGGCAAGTGCTTTTTGTGCGAAGATTTGGACGCGGAGGGCACGCGCTTTGACGCTAGAGATATCACTAGCTGCGGGCTGATCCCGGGCGCGAAGGCGTATGAGGCACAGGGTGCGGCGAGAATGATAGAGGATCAAATTTTCGCGCAGGCAAATGAATACAAAGCTAAAATGACGGGATCTAGGCGCTTTGCGTGGTGCTACTTGGAGGATACAAACTATAAATACAACGAGGAAAAAGCGCACTTTACGATAAATTTTACGCTGCAAAAAGGAAGCTACGCAACTGTTGTGCTAGAAGAAATCTTGCATAAAAATATCTTTGAGTAGGGCGGCGGCTTGTCTTGCGAGCGCTTTTAAATGATTTTTGCGTCTATGCCGGTAACTGCAAGCAGAGTATAAATTTTGCTCCGCGATAGGCTGTATACCTTATCTTGGGACGAAATTTATTTCTTTTGTTTAGCTACGAGCATAGTGGCACATAAAACATTTAAAACCATCTCACAAGACTTTGCCTTAACTTTCAAGTTTAAATTTTGTAAGTCAAAATCCGCCTAGCCTAACGCTCTTTAAAAGTTGTGAGCGAAGCGGTGCAAAAACTTTACCTTGTCGTTTTAAGCTCAAATTTGCGCACTAAGACCCGTACCTTAACATCACTAAATTTTACCCGTGGAGCAAGACGCAAGCGACGTGAAACACGAGCGTTTTTGGGCTCGGTTAGATATAATGGGTTTGCAAATTTATATTTTAAAAGGATTAAAAATGGCAAATATTTTTCTTTGCTCTTATTTCGCGGAGGTTGCGAGCAAGATTGATGAAGTGGTAAATTTTCAAGGTAAAGATATTGTTTTTATCGATACGGCAGCAAAATTTGAAGAAGTGAATTTTTACGTAGACGAAGCGGCGGAGATTTTAGAAAATTTTGGTGCGAGGCTAAGACACCTTGACGTCTCTTGCGCCAAGGATTCGGCAGCGCTAGTATCTAGCCAAGATGAGCCATCTTGTGAAGATAAAATTTTATCTACCATTAGTCAGTGCGACATCATTTACGTTAGCTGCGGAAATACATTTTATCTGCTTAACGAGCTGCGAAAATCGTGTGCCGCCCAAGCTATAAAAAACGCAGTGAAAGCGGGTAAAATTTATATCGGTGAGTCAGCAGGGGCGATCGTGGCCGCACCAGATATAAGATATGCTACGCTTATGGATGAAAATAGCCCAAATATGAGCGATTTTACAGGGTTAAATTTGGTGGATTTTTACGTCGTACCGCACTTTGGCTGCGAGCCTTTTGCAGAGGCCACGCACGAGATAATGGAGAAATTTGGGGACTTGTACGATTTACGACCTATAAACAATGCTGAGTTTATCGCGCTTTGAGATAAAATTTTATACGTTCTTTGATGAAACATACGCTAAATATTTACTCAAAGCACTCTATCTGCCTGCAAATTTACCTTTTAAATAAGAGAACATAAAGTTTAAAGTTTTAAAAGCTAGAAATTTAAGCCAAAGCCGCTATAATTTCGCTCTGGCACGGTAAGCGATCGCTTTTGATTTTTGAAAAAGAGGAAAGTCCGAGCTGCGATAAGACAAGGTTCCATCTAACGGATGGCTAGGGAAACTTAAGGGATAGTGTAACAGAAAGTAGACTTCCGCTTCGGCGGTAAAGGTGAAACGGCGGAGTAAGAGCCCACCGGCACGCTTGGTAACTTGCGTGGCCATATAAACCCAACCTGCAGCAAGAAGGGATGGTTTTGGTCTTATATTAAAACCCTTCGCTAGAGCTTGTTTGTAAAAGCAAGCGTAGATAAATGATCGCTCAAGACAGAACTCGGCTTAACGCCGTGCCTTTAAATTTATAAAAATTGATTAGTTTGTTACGTATTTTTGAGCTTTTTGTAGTTTTATAAGCTCATTTTGAATATGTGAAGACTTGCTTTTTAAAAGCTCTATTGCACCGCCGATTAATGCTTGTGCTTCTTGCGCTAGAGCTAGGCTAGTAAACATATCCTCACTAAAATTTTCTGACAAAGCAGCTATTTTGCTAGTATCTTCGTTTATCAATGCTAATTTAAACTCATTAATCCAGCTATTCACCTGAAGTTACCTCTCTCCATGCTTCTGATAGTTGCTTTACGACATTGGTTACTTCATTTAAAGCCGCGACATCATTTTGTATATTTGCCATAGCAAGAAGCTGCATCTGTCTTGTATAAAGGCCGCTAAGATAGTGAGCTACGTCGCCTTGAGAATAATCAAGCGAATTTAAAAGCTCAACAAAAATAGCGTTTGTCCTATTAATATAATAAACTTTTTTCTCTATATCTCCAGCTTCTATCGCCTTTTTGGTACGAAATATAAATTTTAAAATTCCGTCATAAAGCATTTCTATTAATTTAGTTGGGGACTCAATGCCCCCAAAACTAGACTGTGCGTATGCACTATATGCACTTTGATTCATCTTTCTCTCTTATTTTCTACTATTTATCTCTGCATCTATTATTGATTTTAGTGTTGAGAACTGATTTTCTAAGCTTGCGATGATAGCGTTGTACTTTATAAAGCGCTCTTGCATTGTTGTATATTTCTCATCTAAAAGCTTTTGTGTGCTCTCTTTATTTTTTGTGATCGACTCGTTTTCGTCTTTTAGCTGATTTTGCATAGCGATCATTGTGCCTTTTTTACCAACGACACCATCAAGCATTTTAGCTAGCTTTGTAAATAGCCCATCTGTTTTTTTAGTTACTGAATTTACAGTTGCTTCGCTCATGCCTAGAGTCGTTAGAGCAGGAGCTTTACCTTTTACTTCGATATTTTCACCATCGCTTCTTTTTAAGACGATTCTTTTGCCACTGTTATCAAGACTGGCTGTAACTCCAGTTATGCCAGCGTCATTTATGGCTTGTTGAAGTTTTAGTGCATTTTCTTCGGCTGTGGCTGTGGCTGTAGTTGAGAATGTAACTGACTTACCGTTTATTGTAAGATCACCAGCTTTTATGTCTAATGCTCCAGCACTAACAGTCGATGCTCCCATATAGCTTATTGGCTCGATCTTACTTGATCCCATGAAAAATTTCTGAATCTCTTCAGGATCTTTGCTAAGAGCTGCGTTAAATTTATTTAGATCAAGCTGAAGCTGACCGTCTTTATCAGGCACTATGCCATATTTACTTAATGCTTTACCTTCGCTGTCTTGTCCATTTACAAGACGACCAATGTTTGATCTTAAGCTTGAAATTTCGCTAACACCTTGGAAAGTGCCAGCTCCCTTTTCCTCGTCATATTTTGTGGCTATACCAAGGTTCATGGTCATTAGGTTGTAGTCTTTGATAAATTCTTCAACCGCTTTTATTACCTCTTTTGTATCCTGAGAGACGCTTACGTTTGTTTTACCAGTTTCATTTAATGTAATAGAAATTCCCGGTCTTAAGTCGTTGAAGGTATTTTTGCTTCTTTTTACATTTACTCCGTTATATGTAAATTCCGCATCTTGTGCTTTCAAAATTCTATTCTTTTCAAAATTTGATGTCATCTTTGGTGTGCCATCAGGATTTGTTAGTAGAGTGCCATTTGCATCTTTATCTTGAAACTGCGTACTATCCCAGCCCAGCTTATCTAAAACACCAGCCGTATCATTTGAAAATTTAATAGTCTGCGTTGCACCAGTATTGCCTGATTGAAGCATGATTTGATTTGGCTTATCTCCGCCAACATTTAAAATTCTAGCTTGCAATTTACCACGACTAATATCATTTATCTTGTCTACAATATCTTGATATGTGGTTGATCTAGTTACGCTAATAGAAAATTTTTGTCCATCGATCTCAACATCAAAAGAGCCGTTGCTTGTCGCACCTACTAAGTTTGAAGCGTTTTTGAAATTTGAGCTTTGAAATGTATCTTTTTGAGCAAGTTTTTGCACATCTATACTAAAATTTTGAACGCTAACGCCATTTGCTGCTGAGGCTGTTACGCTTTTGCCAGCATTGTTTGTAGTTCTTTTTAGATAAAGTGCCTCTCCGCCAAGTGTTTTGCCACTTACGTTTACGTTGCTAACTAGAGTTTTTAGCGCTGCAAGGTCTTTTTGCTTTAGATCATTTCTTTCTAGCCTTTTTGTTAAAGGTTTGATCTGTCCTGCTTCATCTGCTTCTTTTAGCTTTTTGATAAGATCGTCATTTAGCCCGCTATTTTTTGTACCGATTCCTAAATTTGTTACGTTACCTACTGCCATTTTTAACTCTCCTTGTCAAAAAGTATTCCGATACTTTCCTTGAAATACTCGCTTATTCTTATAGCTTCTTTGCTTGGAAGTTGTGTTATCTCTTCGCCAGTTTTAGCATCTTTTACTTGCACAACCATTAAATTTAGCTTCTCATTGTAAGCAAATCTTACATTAGTATCGAGCTGCTGCATTTGATAGTTTAATCTGTCAGTAACTTCTCTTGTTCTTTTGGCAAACTCTTCGTTGCTAAGTCCGTCTAGCTCGTTAATGTCTTTTGTTTCGTTATTTTTATCAGCACTTAATTTAACATCAGAATGCTCGATAGGTCTGCTATCTATTTGACGTTGAGCGGATGTGCTCATGCTCGTATCTAGTACCTGATTTGCTGCTACCTTAAAGATTTCCATAGTTTTACTCCTTAAAACTTACGTTAGTTTCTACATCGGTAAAATTTTAAAATCCTTTAGTGTTTATATAAATTTTTGATTATTTAGGCTAAAATCGAGCAAAAATTTATAGGAAGAGATATGAAAATTTCATTTGAGTGCGAGTGTATTTTACTTCAAAAGACACTGCTGCTTTTTTGTGGAAATTTAGCTGCTCATCATAAGGATTGTGATTTTGTAGTGAGTGACCGCGAGATTGCGACAAAAAAACCGCTATTTATAATAGGTAAAAATGCTCATCTTTCTCATCCTTTTACCAAGACAACACTTCTTGATACGCTTGAAGAATTTTACTCAGCTATGCAAATTTCAAAAGCAAATGAGCTAAATGAAGCTAAAAATGAAAAGAGCTTAGAAGAGAAAATTTCACTTTTGATAGATAAATTTAAAGCTGATCTGCTTGAAATTTTAAGGGCAAATCAGTGAAGCTTTACACTAAAATCTCAAGTGGTAAATTTAAAGGCAAAAGGCTTGAGCTGCCAAGCCTAAGCACGACTAGAAGCACAAAAAGCATCGTAAAAGAGTCTTTTTTTAATGTCATTAGAGATGAAATTTACTCACTTACATTTATAGAGGGTTTTGGTGGAAGTGGCGTGATGGCAAGCGAGGCCGTTAGTAATGGAGTACGTGAGGCTATCGCTATCGAAAAAGATAGAGCCGCTTTTAAGATCACGCAAAGCAACCTTGCAAGCCTAGAGTGCTCGAATTTAAAAGCGATAAATGGCGATACCTTTTCTGTCTTGCCCGATATTATAAATTCTCAAAGTGGTAAGGTCTTGCTCTACCTTGATCCACCGTTTGACATAAGAGCTGGCTTTGATGGCATCTACGAAAAACTTGTAAATTTAATCTCACAGCTAAAAAAAGAGAAAATTTATATGATAGTTTTTGAACACAACAGCAACTTTAAATTTAGTGATGAAATTTCTACATATAAACTTGTAAAATTTAAAAAATTTGGAGCTACTTCGCTCTCTTACTTCCAATAAATTTTTATAGTAAATTTGGAACATCTTTTGCTTTAAAACCTAAAATAGCTAAATTTTAGGAAAAAATATGAAAAAAATTTTATCTTTTGTAGCAGCTTCAGTGATAGCTACTTCAGCCTTTGCTACGCAGATAAAAGAGCTTGCAAACATCGTTGGCGTAAGGGATAACCAGCTAATAGGCTACGGCCTTGTTGTCGGACTAAACGGCACAGGTGATGGCTCAACGTCAAAATTTACTATCCAGTCTCTATCAAACATGCTTCAGGGTGTAAACGTAAAGATAAATCCAGATGATATCAAGTCCAAAAATGCAGCTGCTGTTATGGTAACAGCCAAGCTTCCAGCGTTTGCAAGACATGGCGACAAGCTTGATGTTGTGATCTCATCTATTGGCGATGCAAAAAGCTTGCAAGGTGGCACCCTTCTCATGACGCCACTAAAAGGCGTTGATGGTGATATTTACGCTTTGGCTCAGGGTGCTTTAAGCATCGGCGGAAAAAGCATGGGTAGATCAGGTGGCAACCACCCAACCGTTGGCTCTATTCTAAATGGAGCTTTGGTTGAGCGAGAAGTTACTTATGACATTTACAATCAAGATAGCATAAGACTAAGCCTAAAAGATACAAATTTTAAAACCGCTCTTGATATCCAAAATGCTATAAATGCAAATATCTCTGATGATGCTGCAAAGGCGATCGATCCAAGAACGGTTATCGTTAAAAAACCAGATGATGTTAGCATTATCGAGCTTGCAAGTGCTGTGCTAGATCTTGATGTGGAGTATAAGCCAGATGAAAAGATAGTGGTTGATGAAAGAACTGGCACGATAGTAAGTGGCATAAATGCCGTAGTTAGTCCAGTTGTCTTAACGCATGGTGCAATCACAATAAAAATAGAGCCAAATAGCTACGATGAAGCAGCGCAAAACGATGTAAATATAGGAAGCGATACATCTGTCGCACCTAGCCAAAATTTACTTAAAATTTCAGGCGAAAAAACAACCGTTGCAAATGTAACAAGAGCGCTAAACAAGCTTGGGGCAACACCAAGTGATATCATATCGATACTTGAAAATTTAAAGCGAGTTGGTGCGATACAAGTTGATTTGGAGATAATATAATGCAAATAGACAACACATTAGCGCTAAATTCATACAATGAAATTTCTACAAATAAGATAAAAAATGCAAATGCCAAGCAAGACGCGCTTTTGAAAGAGCAAACCGATGCGTTTGAGGCATATATGGTAAAGGCTGTGCTTGATATTGCTTTAAAAGAAGATGAGCACAACTCGCTATATCCAAAAGCTGCTGGTAGCGATATCTATAGGTCAATGTATAACGATGCAATGAGTAAAGCATTGAGTGGAAATCTTGGTTTTTCAGAACTTTTGTACGATTTTTTAAAGAGAGACTCTTAAGTAAATTTATATTCTGCCGATGTAGTGATATAAATATTTTATTTTAAGAGGTATGAATATGATAAGGCCTTTGAACCAAAGACCAAATTTTCAGGCAAATGCGCTAAATAAAAATAGTGATGCCAAGGTCGAAACTCAGAGTAAAGAAGTAAGAACAAACGAAAACGCAAAGCTAAAAGAGATAACTGATGCCATAGAAAATGGTACTTATCAGGTTGATATCTCAAAAACGGCTAGGGCTGTGGCTGATGCGTTGCTGTAATTAAGGAATTTAAATGATAAAAAAGCTTTTGGACGAGGCTATAGGCGAGCTTGATGAGCTCATAAATTTAACCATACAAGATATCGCAAATATAAAAGAAGCTAAGCACTCAAGTGTTGATGAGAGTGTAAAGAAAAAAAATGCCTTAGTTCGTGCATTTGAAGATACAAAAAGAGCACTAGATAAAGAGCTTTTAAAGGTATCAAAAGAGAGCGGTACGACTACACTTGCTAGTGTTTTAGACGATGAAGTGAAGTCAAAGCTTGTTCTTATGCGTTCAAAGCTTGAAAATTTACATAAAGTTAATAAAGAATATGCAAGACATGTTGTTGCTGTTAAAGAATTTTTTGACTCACTTAATGAAAAAATTTTTGGAACTAAAACAAGTGAATACGGCCAAGATGGAAACAGCATAGATAATAATTTTTATAAATCAAGGGTTTAAAAAATGGCTAATATCTTTATGTCATTAGGCACGGGTGTTTCAGGACTAAATGCAGCCCAGCTTCAAATAAGTACAACCGGAAATAATATCGCAAATGCCGATAGTAACTACTATACAAGGCAGCGTGTTGTCCAGTCTGCTTCTCCAGCGATGAATACAGTACCTGGTGGAGTTGGCACAGGCACACAAGTAGATACTATAACAAGACTTCATGATGAGTTTGCCTACTCAAGACTAAAATATTCATCGTCAAATTTAGAAAATACAGCCTATAAACAAAGAATTTTGCAAGAAGCTACAAAATATTTTCCTGACCTAAAAGATAATGGAATGGTGAAGGATATTCAGGAGTATTTTTCCGCGTGGAATAACTTTGCTTCAAACCCTAATGCAGGTGCTCAGAAAGTAAATTTGATAAATAAAGCAAGTGTATTGACTGCAAGTATTAACCGCTCATCAAAGATGCTTTATGATATGCATGAAAAGATTGATGAAACGATAAAAATAAATATAAATGAGATAAATTCTCTAGGCAGACAAATAGCAAACATTAATAAGCAAATCCAAAGAATAGAATCAGGCGCAGACGCTGGTATAAAAATAAATGCAAATGATCTTCGTGATAAACGTGATGAGCTTGAGCTTGCTATGTCAAAGCTGGTAAATACAGCAGTTTATAAAAGCGATCTAAAGAGCAATTCTAGGGTAGATACAGGAATAACAGATCAAGGAAAATACTACAATCTAAATATTGGTGGTGTAAGTATCGTTGATGGTGTAAATTTTCATGAAATTTCTATGAGTTCAACCGAAAGTGGAAGATATACAAAAATTTATTATGAAAGAGAAGATGGCAGAAGAATCCCAATGGAAGAAAAGATCACAGGCGGTAAAATCGGTGCTGCGCTTGATCTTAGGGGTCGAAACTACGAGCCAGATAATGATAAATTTAGCGACGGAACGATCCAAAAATACATTGATAATTTAAATACATTTAGTAAAACCTTGATAACAAGTACAAATAATATCTATGCCGAATCCGCAGTTGAAATTTCTAACTCAGATCCGATAAGTTATTTAGAAGGCGATAAGACGTTGATGAATCATGATAATAGTATAAGAAACGGAAGTTTTGAAGCTATTGTTTATGATAACAAAGGCAATGTCGTGGCCAGAAAAACTATAAATGTAAATGGCACGACGACAATGAATGATACAAGATATGGCAACTCTATTGTCAAAGACTTTAACTCAAACTCAGATGACAATAAAGATAATAATATGCTAAATGACGTTGATGACTTTTTTGAGGCGTCATATTTTTATGATAAAAATACTAAAAAAGGCACATTTTCTCTCATTCCAAAACAAGCTCAAGGGCTTTATAGCATATCGATAGTCGATCACGGCACAAATTTCCCAGGTGCTGTTGGCATAAATAGATTTTTTTCAGGTACTGACTCAAATAGTATCGGCATAAATCAAAATTTTACCCAAGACCACACAAAGCTTCGTGCCTACTCAAAGCCAGTTATCGGAAATAATGAAGTTGCAAATAAAATGATCCAGCTTCAGTATCAAAAGCAGACCTTTTACTCAAGTGGCATAGCGCTTGATAGAGATGAGACGATCGAGGGATATTACCGCTATCTTACGACTGACATGGCGAGTGATACAGAGGCGAATAATACGATCCACGATACAAATACGTCTTTGCAAAAGACAGCTGAAGAGGAATTTCAATCAACAAGTGGCGTAGACACCAATGAAGAGCTTACAAATTTGATCCGCTTTCAAGCAAGTTACGGCGCAGCTGCAAAGATCATCACGACCGTTGATCAAATGCTTGACACGCTTCTTTCATTAAAACAATGAGCGAGCTAAAGAGCCTTTTAGACTCGCACGTACTTAGTAAAAATACAAATCTGGGGCTGTTTGAAGCCCCAGATCCACTTCAAGTAGCTACTAAATTTAAAGAGCCAAACATAGCGCTCATTTGTGCGTTATTTGCTTATGGCAACGCAAAAATGATAGTGAAATTTCTAAATTCGCTTGATTTTGGTTTGCTTGATGAGAGTGAGCAAAATATCAAAAAAAATTTATCAAATTTCAAATACCGCTTTCAAAATGAAAATGATGTAAGAGAAATTTTTATCACTCTCTCACGTCTTAAAAAAGAGGGTGATATAGAAGAAATTTTACGCCAAGGTCTTGCAAAAAATGGCGAAATGATAGATGGCGTAAATGAGCTTATTAAATTTATTTACGGGCTAAATTCTTACCGCTCTGACGGATATGAGTTTTTCTTTGGTAAGAGTTTTGACAAAGAGCCACAAAGCCCATATAAACGCTATAACATGTATCTTCGCTGGATGGTAAGGGGTAGCGACATCGACCTTGGGCTATTTAAAAATTTACCAAAAGATAAACTTTTGATGCCGCTTGATGTTCATACGCATAGAGTTTCTTTAAATTTAGGACTTATAAACAGAAAGAGCTACGATTTCAAAGCAGTCATGGATCTTACAAAAAAACTTAGAGAATTTGACGAGTTTGATCCGATAAAATACGACTTTGCACTTTATAGAATAGGGCAGAGCAAAGAGCTAGAAACTATCGTAAAAAATCTTAATCAATAAAAATTATTGCTAAATTTTTAAATTTAGGGTAGACTTGCCGTACAATTTTATCCACAAGGAGCTTGTATGAAAAAAATCGTTTTACTAAGTGCAGTTTTAGGAACTTTGCTTTTTGCTCACGAAGGTCATCACTTTGATGCAAAATCTGGTGAACATCTAGTTATACCTGTTAATGAGCTAAGCGAGAAGGGCGATAAGAGTGTCGGCGAAGTAGTAGCTGTTAAGACAAACTACGGCGTTGCATTTTTTCCAAATTTAAAAGGACTTACTGCAGGGCTACACGGCTTTCACATCCATGAAAATGCTGACTGTGGTGCGACTGAAAAAGGCCTTGGTATGAAAGCAGGCGGCCACTGGGATCCAGCCGGCACAAAAATGCACTCTTTTGCATGGGATGATAAGGGTCACAAAGGCGATTTACCGGCACTTTACGTAGATGCTGAGGGTAATGCGAACTATCCAGTACTAGCCCCAAAGATAAAAAGTCTTGACGAGCTAAAAGGTCACTCATTAATGGTTCATGTTGGTGGCGATAATCATAGCGACAACCCAAAAGCACTTGGCGGTGGCGGTGCTAGAATGCTTTGTGGCGTTATTAAGTAGTCACTTTAATAAACGAGTCTTTGAGCTAGATCCAAAGGCTCGTTAAAATTTATAAATTTTAAAAATCCCTCATTTCAAATATAAAAAATTTACAAAAAGATAAGTACAAATAAAATACAATCTGCTTTTATTTCAATTATCAAAAGAGCAAAAAATGGAATTTGATCTACTTAGCTATGTCGTTTTTTTTGTAGCTGCGTTTTTAGGTGGTTTTATCGATTCTATCGCTGGTGGAGGTGGGCTTATAACGCTTCCAGCTATTATGGCGATGGGCGTGCCACCACACCTTGCACTTGGCACAAATAAGCTTCAAGGTGTCTTTGGTAGCTTTACAGCGACTCTAAATTTCACAAAACGGGGATTAATTAATTATAAAGAGTGCTTTGTAGGTATCGTTTTTACTTTCATTGGAGCTATCATTGGAGCGGTGGTTATCTTATTTTTAAATACAAATTTTTTAAAGATAATTATCCCATTTTTACTGATTGCTATTTTTATCTACACGCTTTTTATGCCAAAAGTCGGTGAAAATGATAGAGCTGCAAAGATGAATGAAAAGCTATTTTATGTAGTTTTTGGACTAATGCTTGGCTTTTATGATGGTTTTTTTGGTCCAGGAACAGGATCTTTTTGGACATTTGCGATAGTGGCATTAATTGGGCTAAATTTAAAAAAGGCTGTCGCTCATACAAAACTCTTAAATTTTACTAGCAATATCGTTGCTCTTGGCATTTTTATAGCCGGCGGACAGATGCTTTGGGCTGTTGGACTTTTGATGGCAGTTGGTCAAATTTTAGGCGCATATTTTGGATCAAATCTTGTCATTAAAAAAGAGGTAAAATTTATTAGAACAATGTTTCTAGTGGTAGTTGCAGTGACTATTTGTAAATTGATTTTCGATTATTTCAGAGTTTAAAATTAAAAATGTTTTAACAATAATTTTGTTACAATCACGCAAAATTCTAAATCCAAGGTAAATTAATGAAAGATTTGTTTCTATTTTCAAATTTCCTAAATAGCTCCCACGCCTTTATCTATGCGTTTCACTTTCTATTTGTAGCTTTGATTGTTATCATAGTTGCTTATATAGCAAGGAGTAAGATGCAGCTTGTACCAAGAGGTCTTCAAAATATAGTTGAAGCTTATTTGGAGGGCGTTATATCTATGGGAAGAGATACTTTAGGTAGTGAAAAACTAGCAAGGAAATATCTTCCACTTGTTGCAACTATCGGTTTTATCGTATTTTTTTCAAATATTGTAGGTATTATTCCTGGATTTGAGTCGCCAACATCAAGTCTAAATTTAACCCTAGTTTTGGCTTTAGTTGTATTTGTTTATTACAACTTTGAGGGCATTAGAGAAAATGGATTTTTTAAATACTTTGGACACTTTATGGGGCCGAATAAATTTCTAGCTCCTATTATGTTTCCAGTTGAAGTGATCTCGCATCTTTCACGTGTAGTTTCGCTATCATTTCGTCTTTTTGGTAATATCAAGGGAGATGATCTATTCTTGCTAGCGATGCTTACACTTGCACCTTGGTTTGCTCCGCTTCCAGCTTTTGCGCTTCTAACGCTTATGGCTGTTTTGCAAACATTTATCTTTATGATGCTAACTTACGTTTATCTAGCTGGTGCCGTTGCTATTAGTGAGCACGAGCATTAAAATTTAAAGCCATATTTTTATATGGCTTTTTCCTTTTTAAAACTATTTAAATTTTAAATCACCTTCTTTATTTTCCAGTCAAAACGCTCATTTTTAGATATTTTAAAAGAAAGTATCGCTAAAATACGCCTTAAAAATTTGTATAAATTTAAAGGTAAAAATATGTTTGAAGTCGTTATCGGTTTAGAAGTTCATACTCAGCTTAATACAAAAACTAAAATTTTCTGCTCTTGCTCGACTAGCTTTGGTGACGAGGCAAACACTCATGTTTGTCCGACCTGCTTAGCTTTGCCTGGAGCACTGCCTGTTCTAAACAAAGAAGCTGTTAAAAAGGCGATTAGTTTTGGTACGGCGATAAACGCTAAAATCAATAAAAAATCAGTATTTAATAGAAAAAACTATTTTTACCCAGATCTTCCAAAGGCCTATCAAATTTCACAGTTTGAAATCCCTATCGTTGAAGGTGGCGAACTTATTATAGATGTTAATGGCACTAAAAAACGCATCGGCGTAACCAGAGCCCACCTTGAAGAGGACGCTGGAAAGAACATCCATGAAGAAACCGAGAGTTTGGTTGATCTAAATAGAGCCGGTACGCCACTTCTTGAGATAGTTAGCGAGCCAGATCTTAGAAGTAGTGATGAAGCGGTTGCTTATCTTAAAAAACTACACTCAATCCTTCGATTTTTAAATATAAGTGACGCAAATATGCAAGAGGGCAGCTTTCGCTGCGACGCAAACGTCTCTATCCGCCCAAAAGGTGATACGAAGCTTTACACGAGAGTTGAGATAAAAAACCTAAACTCATTTAAATTTATCCAAAAAGCTATCGACTACGAAGTAGAGCGTCAAAGTGCAGCTTGGGAAGATGGCAAATACGACGAAGAGGTCTATCAAGAGACGAGGCTGTTTGACACGACAAATTTAGTGACAAGATCTATGCGTGGCAAAGAGGATAGCGCGGAGTATAGGTACTTTCCTGATCCAGACTTGCTGCCAGTTGAGATCCCAGAAGATATGTATAATGAAGCGATAAAAATTCCAGAGCTTGCTGAGCAAAAGGTCGCAAGATATGTTAGCGAGCTAGGCGTAAAAGAGAGTGATGCACTAAATTTAACTCAAAGCGTTGAGATGGCTAGATATTTTGAAGAGCTGATCGCCGCTGGAATTGCTCCAAAGCTTGCTACTACGTGGCTTATAGTCGAGTTGCTTGGTCGCTTAAATAACGGCGTAACGATCGAGACAAGCCCAGTTAATAGTACTAAAATGATAAATTTACTAAAACGCATAGAAGATGGAACGATAAGCGGCAAGGCTGCAAAAGAGGTTCTGGACTACCTAATGGAAAATGATGCGGACGTTGATGGTGTCATCGAAAAGCTTGGCTTAAAACAAGTGAGTGACGACTCAGCGATCATCGCGATCATAGATCAAATTTTGGCTGCAAATACCGACAAAGTCGAAGAGTATAAAAACGGCAAAGATAAGATGTTTGGCTTCTTTGTCGGTCAGGTGATGAAAGAGGGCAAGGGTGCCTTTAACCCAGGCAAGGTCAATGAGCTTTTAAAGGCCAAAATAGGCTAAAAAAGGGCTAAAATGAGCATAGCAGTCATCGGAGCTGGCAAGTGGGGCAGTGCGCTATTTCACGCATTTAGTGAAAATAACGAGTGTGTCATCAGCTCAAGAACACCAAGAGAGATGTTAAATTTTGTAAGCTTAGAAGAGGCTTTGGAGTGCGAATATCTAGTCTGCACGATCCCAACGCAAGCTACAAATTTATGGCTAAAGCAAAACTACAAAAACAAAGGTCAAAAGATCCTAGTCGCCAGCAAGGGCATAGACACGGCAAATCTCAAATTTTTAAATGAAATTTATGAAGACTTTGTGGATAGAGAAAATTTGGCTTTTCTCTCTGGGCCGACCTTTGCAAAAGAGATCATGCAGAAGCTTCCTTGCGCTTTGGTGGTAAATTCTAAAAATGAAAATTTAGCTTTAAAATTTGCTTCATTTTTCCCAAGCTACATGAAAGCCTACACCTCAGATGATGTGATAGGCGCTGAAGTATGTGGGGCATATAAAAACGTGATCGCCATAGCTGGCGGCATCTGTGACGGCCTTGGCCTTGGCAACAACGCAAGGGCGAGCCTTATTTCACGTGGGCTTGTCGAGATGGCTAGATTTGGCAAATTTTTTGGCGCAAAAGATGAGACATTTATGGGGCTAAGCGGTGCAGGGGATCTGTTTTTAACTGCCTCATCGATACTTTCACGCAACTACCGCGTAGGTCTTGGTATTGCAAGGCACGAGAGATTAGAAAAAATTTTAAATGAGCTTGGCGAAGTGGCCGAGGGCGTCGATACCGCAAGAGCTATTAGTAAGATCGCCAAAGAAAAGGGCATATATGTGCCGATCGCTAGCGAGGTTGAAAATATGCTAAATGGCAAAGATGTTTTTGAAAGCGTTAAATCGCTTTTGGGAAGAAGATGAGAGCTTTAAAATTTATACTTTTTGTGGCCATTTTTGCTCTGGAGCTTAATGGCGTAGAAGTGAGCCTAAGAGCTAAGGTCTCGCAGATGATAATGGTTGGCTTTAATGGAGCTAGCACAAAAGATGCTGCATTTCGCGCGATGTTAAGCGATGCTGGATACGAGAGATTTGGCGGAGTGATGCTACTTGGTAGAAACGTGACTAGCAAAGCCCAGCTAAAAGCTAGCATAAAAGCGATCAAAGAGAAAAATCCCAAAATTTTCATCGCTATCGATGAAGAGGGCGGCAACGTGAGCCGCATGAAGGATAAGAGCTTTGATGGCCCATATCCTAGCGCATACGAGGTCGCAAGCACACTTGATATCAAAAGCGCATACGATCTCTACTCAAAAATGGCTATAAATTTAAAAGAGTGCGGCATAAATTTAAATTTCGCCCCAGTGGTCGATCTGCACGACGAAAACTCTCCGATCATCGCTGCTAAGCAAAGGGCGTTTAGCGAGTATGCAAGCAAGGTTGTGATCTACGCCGATGCTTTTATGGACGCATTTAAAGAGCAGGGCATCCTAACAACACTTAAGCACTTCCCAGGACATGGCAGCTCAAAAGAGGACTCGCATAAAAACAAGAGTGAGATCACGCTAAGCAAAGATGCGCTACTACCATACAAAGACGCTATAAACACAGGTAGAGCGCAGATCATCATGGTAGGGCACCTTTTTGTAAAAGGTATCGACGAGGACAATCCGGCCACACTTTCTAAAAAAATAATAACTGATCTCTTGCGAAATGAGCTTAAATTTAATGGCGTGGTCATCAGCGATGATATGCTGATGAAAGGCGTTGGCGACGAAGCTTTAGCACAAAAAGTGGTGAAATTTATAAACGCTGGTGGCGATATCTTGCTCTTTAGCGAGTTCAAGATAAATAACCAAAGAACGGCCGATCTAGTCGCTCAAATCATAGTCGATGCAGTAAACGAGAAAAAGATCAGCAAAGAGCGAATCGATGCTTCATATAAGAGGATAATGGCTCTAAAAGCGAAGCTTTAATGGTTATCCTGATGAGTTGCAATCCACTTATTAAGAAATAGAAATTTAGTGGAATTTTAAGAAACTTTAAAAAGTATTTTAGACTAGTAAATTTCTATCAATCTCGTCTTTTTCTAAATCAAAGTATAAAACATTAAGCCACATATTGTTTTCATATTTAAATTTCATAGCTTTTTGGTCAACGCCGCTTATTCTTGGGTATACGAGATAAAGCCTGCCGCACTCGTATTTCTTACCATAAGCATATAGCTGATATAAGTCGGCTTGTGAGATATCATCTCTTGACTTGACGATCTTCCATTTTGTGTCGGCTATATAATTTTGGTTTTTATATCTTAAAAATATATCTGGTTTTAACCCGAAGTCTCTTCTTGGTTCTTCAATAAGATATTTTCCTCGATGCTGCAATATGGCACCGGGAAGCTTTTTCTTTATAAAATTTCCAACATAGCTTTCAAAAAGCGTATTCATATCAAATAGCAAGGCAAAAGCCACATCGCTACCTCTATACGGACTAAACGACTTATTTTGTAAAAATATCTTACTCCATAAAAGCGCTTGCTCATAGTGTTTTGTTTGGCGATTTAGTTTTAAGCGGTTAAAGTCCGCGTTTATATCGGAGCTAGATGAAATTTCGTCAAAGATAAATAAATATTCCCTAATAAGCCGTTGATTTTTGCTTGATTTTGAGCGTCTGTATAAAAACTCGAGTGCGCTTTTTATGAGGTGATTTTCGGCTCTATCTATGGAAAATTCCTGATAGCAAACGTAAAATCTCTCTTTATGCACGATATTTTTACGTATTTGCTCTGATATTTTTAGCTTTCCTTTTAAAAATTTTAGATTATCTTCTAGCTCCACATAGTCGCTTTTTATGCCTATTTTTATGAGTTTCGATACTTCATCTAAGAACATCGATATAAAAATTTCAAGAAGCGGTAGATTCAAGCTTTTTAAATTCGCAATGTTTATATTTTTAAATGGATGGTTTTTTAAAGTTTTTAACATTCTCAGTAAAATCCTTTTAGAATTTTCTACTGCTTCTTTATTGCTGCCATTGTCGTTATCGTGGATCTTTGGAAGTATCTCAAGACTATCGCCACTTTTTGTCTGGATGATACCGACATAGTTTTGAGCTTGTAAAAAATCGCTCTTTTTGTCTCTGCCGGGCTTTAAAAATTCTACTGCGGCAAAATTTTCTCTAGTAAATGCATCTACGGCGTTAAATAGGTCTTGGTCGTCTTCTGGGCGAAATTTTTCAAACTCTATTAAGTATTTAGTCATTGCTCTTGCGTTTTGTTTTGTTTGTAAATTTTTATATAACTTTGAGGGTTGTTGAAAGTTTCTTGGTTGTTTATCTCGTATAGGACTTTATCGTCTATATCGTCGATCTTTGATCCAAATAATTCTTTTGCAACCATATTTTTCTTGACTTTAACAAACTGAAGGTCTTCGTTTTTCTGATTATCTCCTAGAACTAGCCTGATTTTCTCCCAATCGTCGTAAAAATACTCTTGTAGTAGCGGTAAAATTTTGTTTTTAAAGACATTTGCAAGCGTTTCCATGTCTGACACATTTATAAAATAAGCATGTCCTATCGTGTGGTCTCTGTCGTAAATATATTCTATACGCTCGTTTATCATTTTTAGCATTTTGCCTATATTTATATCTTCGATATTTATTTTGTTTAGTTCGTCATATTCTGGCATCATCTCCACAAATTCAAACCTTCTTCTAAGTGCCGTATCCATAAGGGCTATGCTGCGATCTGCTGTATTCATCGTGCCTATTATGTATAGATTTGACGGTACTCCAAATTTCTCTTTTGAATATGGCAGCTCGACCTTTATCTCATCATCTGCACTGAGTCTTTTCGATGGCTCTATGAGCGTTATAAGCTCGCCAAAAATTTTGGATATATTTCCGCGGTTGATCTCGTCGATGATTAATACTCGTTTTTTTGTTTTTATGCTTGATTTTTCCATATAGTATTCAACTAAATACGTGAACAAATTTGTATAACCATTTACTATATATTTTTCGAGTATTTCTGGATTTTTTTCTGCTGCACTCCTATTTTTAATATCTTCTATTGTAATAGACCCATTTTTTAATAATCTTACTAATTCTTCTATTAAATAGATTGGGACAGGAATTTCTCCTTCTATATTTTTTTTCTTTAGTTTTATGAGTTCACTTCCAACATAAGAGATTGTATATCCTTCTATCGTATCTCCTACATTAAAAATTGCATTTTTGCAAATATCTTTAAAAACTCCATTTGTTATTTTGTATTCTAATCCCTTATCTTGGTTAAAAATAGGTTTTATACCCTCAACAAATTCCTCATATCCATAGCTTTGATGAAATGTTACGAATTTTATTTGTCCGCTTTCAATATACCTTTTAAATTTAGACATATCATCTGACGCATTGCCTTCTATAATTTCTAGTGCTTTACGAACAACGTTATATGTTTTTCCAGTTCCAGGAGGACCGTATAAAATTTGATTAAGGGGATAAGTTAATTTTTTGTCATCATTTGTCATTTCATATCCTTTGTTATCACTATTATTTTGTCTGTTGTTTTCTATGTTTTTATAAAATTTGTCATATGCCAGCTTATATACATTTGTTAGTGCATTAAGTAAGCTTGTGTAGTCAAGAGTTGTAAAAGTATATATATTTTCTATGGTAAAGTATATATACTTTTCCCATGCAAGTTTATCAAGTTTGAAACCAGATATATGTATCTTTTTGCATTCTGACTCTAGGAAGTTATATATTTCATCTTTTAGATTTTCTTCTGTATCGCTTAGTTTTGTGTCAGTTAGTCCTATAGATACATAAAAATTACTTGGTTCTGCTAAAACGGCAAAATAAACAACCAAATGAGACTCATTCTTAAAAGGTTGATATCTATTCCATATATATCTTGCAATAGTTTTACCATCTGCTTTTAGCCAATTTCCATTACGCTCACTTATAAAATTTTTAAAAGTATTATCTGTAAATTTGATCAAATTTTCACGAAAATTACTTAATTTGTCACGTGTTATTTTTTCGTATTTGCTGTATTTTGTACCCTGAACGTATCTATTTGTAAAATATTTAAACCCATCTAAAATTTCATTTTTTAAATTATCGCTTATCATATTTCTATCCTTAGTTTTTGTTATTTTATATCTTTTAGCCTTTTGGTTGTCTTTTTACAACCCATCAAATTCTCTCTTTAGTTCCTCTCTTAACTCCTCTGCTCTATCTTCGCCGTCTTTGAAATTTGCCCTTACAAAGCCATCAAGCTTGTCCAAGATCGCAAAGAGTTCGCTCTCCCAGCTTAAATTCTCTTGCTTTGATAAAGTTTCTAATTTTTCTCTTATTTGCTCTAAGGCATCTAATGCTTGATCTTTTTCAGACTCACTATTTAGCGCATCTTCAAATAAAATATCTTGCCTTAAGGCGTTTATTTTTTTAAATATTACGTTGCAAAATTTTGGATATTTTTCAGCATTGTTTAAATTTTCTAAAACCTCCTGTGCGGCTTTTTGATAAGCTGGCACCGCTCCCTCTTCGTCGAGCTTTCTGGTTAGTTTTTGTATCTGAAAATATAAAATAAGCGCTGCAAAAAACGCAAGCAGCAAATAAATCGTCACATTATTCATTTTTACTCCTTTTTCTAAATTTATCTATGCTAATTATCGCGAGTGCCAGCCAGATCATGCAAAACGAGATGACCTTGTAGCCGTCCAAATTTTCGCCGTAAATGAAGACTGCACAAAGGATCGCGATGGTCGGCGAGATGTATTGCAAGTAGCCAATCGTTGTTAAATTTATCCTTGTTGCAGCTGCGTTAAATGCGACAAGTGGCACGATGGTTACGATACTTGAAGCGATCATTAAAAGTGAGTTTTCATTTAGCCCAAAGTGGCTTTTACCTAAAAATGCTATGTAAAGGACGTAAGCAAGTGCAAATGGGAACATAAAAAATGTCTCTATAAAAAGCCCGTTAAATGCGCTAATCTTTGCCATCTTTCTAACTGCCGCGTAAAATCCAAATGAAAGCGGCAAGATGATGGAAACTAATGGTAATCCGCCTTGGGCATAAATTTGTACGCTAATGGCTAAAACGACTATACAAATGGCTAAAATTCCGCTTTTATTTAGCCTTTCTTTAAAGATGATAACACCAAGAAGCATGCTTATTAGTGGATTTATAAAATAGCCCAGGCTTGTGTCTAAAATTTTGCCATTGCTAACTGCATATACATAAACGCCCCAGTTTGTGGTGATAAATATACCACTCAAAAATAAGGTTTTTAGCGAACGAATATCTTTAAGTAAAGTAAAAATTTCGCCCATTTTGCCACTAAAATAAAGCACTCCAGCCATTAAGAAAAATGACCAAATGACTCTGTGGGCTAAAATTTCATAAGCATCGATATCTTTGCTAAAGAGGTTGAAATAAACCGCCAAAAACCCCCACATAAAAAAGGCGCTAAGCGCGAGAATAACGCCTTTTTGGCTCTCATTTAGTCTTGGTATTTTTGTCGCCTTTTATAGAATTTATACTATCTATCATCAAAAGTGTGACCGAGATGGCTAGGCAGATCATTAAAAAGTATGAGCTTTTCTCCAGTCTCTCGCCGATAGCAAATGAGACAAAAAGCATCATTATAGGCTCAAAATATGTAAGCAAACCTAGTACATTTATCGGCACGAGCGTGCTTGAGAGGATCTGGGCGATGAGGGCTATGCCGCTGATAGCACCAAGCAAGATGAGCAGATAGTAGATGTTTGGATTTTGGCTCATCACGTAGTTCATATCGGCTGTGAGCGCAAAATAAAATGAGAATAAAAACATAAAAATTATCTCTATAACAAAGCTTGAGAAATTTGCAAGGTTGTAGTACTTTCTAATGGCAAAATAGACTGGATAAAGGCAAAAAACTACAGCGCTCTCCCACGAGATGCCGCCGCTTAGTATAGCTGTGCTAAAGACGCCAAGGGCTGCAAAAAATATCGAGGCTAGCTTTGTTTTAGAGAGGTGCTCTTTAAAAAATATCCGTCCAAAAAGGACCATGACTATTGGCATGATGAGGTAGCCGATAGAGACTTTTAGCGCTGATCCGTTGCTTGGAGCCCAGAGATAGAGCCACATCTGAAATGAGACAATGAGCGAGGTAGCTAGTAAAACTAGTAAAATTTTAGGTTTTAGCTTTATTTTTAGAAGTAAAAATTTGAAATTTCGCTGCTGTTTTAACAAAAAAATGGCTGCGATGACAAAAGGCATGGCAAAGATCATGCGGTATCCAACAAGAGCTTGCGTGCTGATGGGGTTCATGAGCACTGACATGTAGTAGATGCAGTTAAACAAAACAGATGCCAAAAGCGAATAAAATATGCCTTTTATCATGAAAAAATTCTGCTCCTTTTTGGGTAAATTTAAAGTAGCGATTGTAGGCAAAATATCTTTAATAGCCCATTAATGGCTTTTATTTTTTTAAGTTTGCCGTGATATAATCAGCGTTTAATTAAGGCAAAAAAGATAGGAAAATAAATGACTTGGAACCGCGATAGCTGGAGAGAATTTAATATCTTGCAACAGCCAAATTATCCAGATTTAAAAGAACTTAAAGAGGTTGAAGAAAAGTTAAAAGGACTTCCTCCTTTGGTGTTTGCTGGTGAGGCAAGAAGTTTAAAAGAAGAGCTTGCAAAAGTTTGTAACGGTGAAGCATTTTTGCTTCAAGGTGGCGACTGCGCTGAGAGTTTTACAAATTTTAATGCAAACAACATCAGAGATATGTTTAAAGTCCTACTTCAAATGGCGATAGTTTTGACATTTGCAGGTGGCTGTCCAGTGGTCAAAGTGGGCCGCGTGGCAGGGCAGTTTGCAAAGCCAAGAAGTAGTGATTATGAAGAGATAAATGGCGCTAAACTCCCAAGCTATAGAGGCGACATCATAAATGGCTTTGAATTTGATGAAAAAGCTAGAGTACCTGACCCTAAACGCATGATCGAGGCGTATTATCAAAGTGCATCTACGATGAACTTACTTAGGGCCTTTTCAAGAGGTGGTTTGGCCGACCTTCATCAAGTACATAAGTGGAATTTAGGCTTTGTTAAAAAGCCAGAGATCGGCGAGAAATACGCAAAACTAGCTGATGAGCTAACAAAGACGCTTTCATTTATGGCAGCTTGTGGCATCACTTCAGCAAATACGCCAGTCATAAATCAAACCGCGGTTTATACATCTCACGAGGCACTTTTACTGCCTTATGAGGAGGCTTTAACTAGAGTTGATAGTCTTAGTGGTGAGTGGTACGACTGCTCGGCTCATATGCTTTGGATAGGTGAAAGAACGCGTGGTATAAATGACGCTCACGTGCATTTTTTAAGCGGTGTGAAAAATCCTATCGGCGTAAAGATCGGACCAAGTGCAAAGGCTGAGGACGTCGTCGCGCTTGCAAATAAGCTAAATCCAGAAAATGAAGCTGGCAGACTAAATGTGATAATCAGAATGGGTGCAGATAAGATAGGCGAAAATTTACCAAAAATTTTAAGAGAGCTAAAGCGAGAAGGGCTAAATATCGTTTATAGTATCGATCCGATGCATGGCAACACTGTAAAAACCTCAAATAACTACAAAACCAGAGAATTTGACAAGATAATAAGCGAAGTTAGAAGCTTTTTTGAAATTCACAAAGCTGAGGGCACAAGGGCTGGCGGCGTACATCTTGAGATGACAGGACAAGACGTGACTGAGTGCACGGGTGGGGCATTAAATATCACTGAAAGCTCGCTTGAGCAAAGGTATGAAACACAATGTGATCCAAGGCTAAATGCTGATCAGGCACTTGAGCTTGCGTTTTTGATGGCTGATCTAGTTAAAAAAGCTTAAAATTATAAAATTTGGAGAAAAAGATGGTAAATTTTTATGATCTAATCGTTGTTGGTGGCGGACCCTGTGGAATTGCTAGCGTAGTTGAGGCAAAAAGAAATGGCTTAAACAACGTTTTGCTTCTTGAAAAAGGCGATAATCACAGCCAAACGATAAGAAAATTTTATAAAGATAATAAACGCGTAGATAAAGAGTATAAAGGGCAAGATAGTACGATACATGGCGTAGTTTCATTTGAGGATGGCACGAAAGAGAGCACGCTTGATTATTTTGACAAGCTGCTTGATACTGAAAGGATTGAAGCTTTTTTTAATTCTGAAGTAGAGAGCGTGAAAAAAGATGGAGAAATTTTTAAAGTAACTACCTCAAAAGCCGTATATGAAGCTAAAAATGTGATGATTTCTATCGGTAAAATGGGACGACCAAATAAGCCTGATTATAAAATCCCGCCTTCACTAAACTCGGTTGTAAATTTTAACCTTGATAGCTGTACAAACGGCGAAAAGGTGCTTGTCGTAGGTGGCGGAAACTCAGCAGTTGAGTATGCGATCGAGCTTTGCCAATACAATAAAACCACAATCGCTTATAGAAAAGATAATTTTAGCCGCGTAAATGAGACAAATTTAAGCGCACTTTGGGAGTTAGAAAAGCACGGCAAGATAAAAGTTAGGCTAAATCACGATATAAAAGAGATAGATAACGAATCAGGCAAAGTTAGAGTGCATTATGAAAATGGCAAGATCCGCGTTTATGACAGAGTTGTCTATGCAATAGGTGGCTCAAGTCCGGTTGATTTTTTACAAAAATGTCAGATAAAAATCGATGAAAAGGGCACTCCAATAGTTGATAGTAACTACCAAAGTAGCGTGCCAGGACTTTATGTGGGTGGTGACATCGTGCTAAAAAATGGTGGCTCAATAGTCGTTGCTCTAAATCACGCTCATCACGTCATAAAAGACATTTTAAAGGGCAAGGCATAAGCTTGATAAATAAAATTTTACTAGCTATTTTTTGTTTGATAGTTGGCTTTTGCCTATCGTTTTTTAAATCCCCAAAAGAAGATGAGACACCAAAAGATACTAATCAAACGATTTATTCTATAAATTTTGATAATTTGCCAGAAGAAGAGAAACAAAAATACATCAGTAAAGATGATCTTTACGAATATGGCGGATATATAACTCCAAAAAGCTATATCCAAAATTTTACTGAAACGAACGATCAAAATTTATCAAATGATGTAAATGAACTTCAAGAACAAGTTCGTGAGCTAAGCAAAAAAAATAAAATTTTAGCTACTGATAATGTTGATATCAGCGAGAAAAATTTGGACTTTATAAGCAAAATTTCAGAGATGAAAAAAAATATCGAAAATGAAAAAAATGAGATAGTTGAGAAAAACCAAAAGACGCTTGGCGAGCTTGAAACACAACACTTTGAAAACATACAAACTCTTACAAAACGGCTAAATGAAGCTCAAGCTGATATGATTGAGAGCTCAAAAGCCTATGAAAAAAAGATAATAGACCTTGAAAATGCGATAAATGAGGCAAAAAATGGCGATGAAAGTAAGGTAAAAGATATCGAAGCAAATTTTGCTAAATTTAAAGAGGCAGCTGAGGCAAATTACACAGCTTTAAAAGAGCAAAATATAGAGCTAAATACGACACTGGCTCAAAAAGAAGCACTAATAAAAGAGTATGAAAATACTCAAAATGAAAAAGATAAAAACGAAAAAAAAGAAATTTTGCTTTTAAAAGAGGAGATTGAGCGAGCAAAAAGTGATGCTAAGACACAAAAATTTAGCTATGAAAAAGAGATAAATGCACTAACTGATGGCTTTGAAACGCAAAAGAGTGTTATGGAGGATGAGCTTTCAAAAAAAGCAAATAAGATAATTGATCTTGAGGAAGCACTTGAGTCAAGCAAGACCGCCTTAAAAGATAGAATTTATGAACTTGATGAGATAAAGAAAAATTTAAACTCAAAAGATTTGGCAGTTGAAAACTATAATGGTAAAAATTTAGAGCTAAACGCCTCTCTTGCAGCACTTCATAAAAGTTTTAATGATCTAAAAGAAAAAAATCTTAAAAGCGAGCAGGAAAATAAACTCGCAAATGAAAATATAAGCTTGCTTAAAAAAGAGCTTGAGCGAGTAAATTTGATAAATAAAAAGCTAGAGAAGCAAAATTTAGATACAAATACAAGTTTAAGTGAGCTAAATAAAAAGCTAAATTTAAGTGAAGAGAGCTTTAAAAATGCACGAGATGAGCTAAAGACGCTTGATGCAAAGACGAATAAATTTTTAAAAACTTTGTTTGAGCAAAATCAAACTATCTCTTTGCAGACTCAAAAGCTTGGTTTGAATGACAGCGAGTTAAAAAATTTAAGTGCAAAGATAAATTTAAAAGATGAAAAGATAAAAGAGCTGGAAAATAATCTCACACAAACAAGTCAAATGCTAGCAGCAAAGCAAAGTGAGCTAGAAGCTCAAAAAAGGACGCTAAAGATCGATATGCAAAACTATGAAATTTTGCGTCAGCAAATAAATATTTTGCAAAAGAAGATAGCTGATACATCAGCTCTTTTTGCCGATAGCAATAAAAGTGGTGGTAAAAATTTACTAAGCTTACAAAATGAGCTTGAAAGCGCAAAACATAAGTTAAATGAGAGCAATAAGACGATTGAAAGGTTAAATTCTAAAATAAACGAACTTAGCTCATCTAGCGTAAAAGGAAGTCCGGTAAATGCCAAAATCATCGAACTTCAAAAAGATATCGAGCAAAATTTAAATAGACAAGATGAGCTCGAAAATGAAAATGTAAATTTAAAAAATATTTTGCAAGCTACGACAAAACCTGAAACTCCAACAAAGCTAGTTTTGATCTCTAGTCTTGAGTGTGATGACATGGATGCAAAAGATAAGATTAGCGTGATGTGCAAGAATAGAGTGAGCGAATTTTTGCAAAGATTTAACTCAAACTACCTTTATGAGATAATTCCGATCGTAGATAAGAAAAATTTTGTCATCCCATCAAATGTGGCTCAAAGTATCAAAAAAGACGATCTTGGCAGGCTAAATAACTATGTAAATTATGGCGTTGGTAAAGAGCGCGCAAAGGCAGCAGCCGAGCTTATAAAAGAAGAATTTGGCGATTTTGCAAGGATCAGCTTTAGCTCCGAAGTGATCGTAAAAGATGTCACGCGTGGCTTTATCATCAAGGTTTATAGATGATCTTGGCTCAGCTAAAAAGTGGCTATCGCTACAACAGCGATACGCTGGTACTTTATGATTTTATAAGCTCAAGTTTGAAAAATTTTTCAGGCAGAATTTTAGACGTTGGCGCAGGGTGCGGGATACTTGGGCTTTTGCTTAAACGCGACTTTAAAAATTCCAGTCTAAGCTTGCTTGATATCTTGCAGATAAATGGTGAAATTTCTAAATTTAATGCCAGTAAGAACGGCTTGGAGGCAGAAATTATAAATGCTAATTTTGCAGATTTTAAAGATAGCGAGAAATTTGACCTCATCGTATCAAATCCGCCATTTTATCACGAGGGTGCAAAACAAAGCAAAGATGAGCATATAAAGGCTAGCAGATACACAAGCTCTTTGGGCCTAAAAGACTTTATAAAAGGTATAAGTGTAAATTTAAAACCTCACAAAAGGGCGTTTTTTTGCTATGCGCCTGATGATCTTAGCCAGATCGTAATGTATCTAAAAGAGTTTAAGCTAAATTTAGTAAGCCTAAAATTTATTTATACAAAGGCTGATAAGCCAGCAAATTTGGCCTTGTTTGAAGTAAGAAATAATTCAAACTCAAAGCTAAAAATTTTGCCACCTTTAGTGATGAGTGAAAATGGCTCGCATACAAAAGAGGCGATTGAAATTTTTAAAAAAGCTGATACAAACAGCGTTGATTATCAGGAGCTAACGTGAGAGTACAAGGCTTTAACTATGAGTTTGATGCCAGCTTTTGCGAGAGCTGTGGTGGTAAGTGTTGCACGGGAGAGAGCGGATATATCTGGATAAATGAAGAAGAAATTTCAAAATTTTGTACTGCATTTCATATGAGTAAAGATGAGTTTGAAAAGCAGTTTTTAATAAGAGTTGGGCTAAGGTGTAGCATAAAAGAGAAGCCTTATGAAGATGGCTTTGCTTGTGTATTTTTTGATGAAAAAAATAAAAACTGCTCAGTTTATGAGCTAAGGCCACAGCAGTGTAGGACTTTTCCGTTTTGGAATTATTTTAAAAAAAATTTCAAGGAGCTAAAAGCAGAATGTATTGGCGTAAAATTTTAGTATTTTTTATGAGCGTATTTTTTAACTCGCAGCTACTTTTGGCTGACGATAATAAAAGTATAAATTTACGTCTAATGCAGGCTTTATTGTTTCAAGATAGCGGAGATGTGAATGCTAGCATTCAAGCTTACTCAAACATTTTTAAAGATACAAATCAAAAAGCTTATTTAAAAGAGGCGATCAAACTCGCCTTTGCTACAAAAAATGAAAATTTAGACGCTTTGATAAGTGAAGGCGAAAAAAGCTTAAAAGACGACAGCGATTTTATTCGTATAAAGGTGGCAAATTTAGTAAATCTTTCAAAGCTAAATGAGGCTAAAAGTTTAATGCAAGAGCTTGCTACAAAAGAGCCAAATGCCCAAAATTTACTCATGCTTGGCACAATTTGTATGATGCAAAATGAAACAACGACTGCACTAAAATACTTTGAAGAGGCATACTCACTAAAGCAAGAAGAAGAAAATTTGCTCCGTATCGTTGATATTTTGATAAATCGCATGGATAAGATAAAAGACGCTACAAAATATCTTGAAAAATTTAGAGATGAACAAGGCTGCACGCTAAAGACTTGCGAGCTTTTGGCTGAAATTTACTCCCAGCAAAGAAATTTCCCAAAGGTGATCGAACTCTTTGAAGAGCTTTATGAGCTAAATCACGATACTTCGTATATTGATAAGATCGTGCAGTTTTTTATCTATGATAAAAATTACAAAGCAGCAATTGAAATTTTAAAAAAATATAGCTACAACGATATAGCGCTCATGGATCTTTATGCGGCAACTAGTAATTTTGGTGACGCATACATACTTGCTGTTAAAATTTATAACGATAGCAGGGATTTAAATTTTTTAGCAAAAGCCGCGATTTACGAATACGAGATGAATAAAGATAGTTTGAATGAACAAAAAATGGCTGAAATTTTAGATAAATTTGAAGCTAGCGTGCCAAAGCTAGAAAATGATATGTTTTTTAACTATTATGGCTACTTGCTGATAGATCATGATATAGATCCTAGAAAGGGTATAGAGCTTGTGCAAAAGGCACTTGCCATCTCACCTGAGTCGCCTTATTATGAGGATTCGCTAGCGTGGGGATATTTTAAGCTTGGTGAGTGCAAAAAGGCAAAAAGCATTATGCAGCACGCGATGAAAGATGTTGATTTTAGGACTTCAAAAGAGGCAAAAGAGCATTTGCACCTAATAGAGCGCTGTATAATAAATCTAAACAAAAGGCTTAAAAAATGATACTTGATGAGATAATAAAAAAAACTAAAGATGATCTTGAAAAAAGAAAGGCAGACTTCCCTGAGGAGTGGCTTGGTCGCTCGCTCGCGTACAATCCATACGTGCCAAGAGATGTTTTAAATGCACTTAGAGCAAGCCAAAACGAGCCGATAAAAATCATAGCCGAGATCAAAAAAGCAAGCCCAAGTAAGGGCGTGATAAGAGAGGATTTTGAGCCTATAAAGATCGCTCAGGAATACGAGCCATACGCAAATGCCTTTAGTATCTTGACTGAACCACATTGGTTTAAAGGCAACATCGAGTATATCACGCAAGTTCGTCGCTATGCCTCAAGGCCGATCCTTAGAAAAGACTTTATTATTGATAAGTATCAAATTCTTGAAGCTCTTGTTTATGGAGCGGATTTTATCTTGCTTATCGCAAAAGCACTAACTCAAAATGAGCTAAAAGAGCTTTTAGACTACGCTCATCATTTAGGGCTTGAAGTTTTGGTTGAAACTCACGACGCGAGTGATGTGAAAAAGGCTATCTTTGCAGGAGCAAATATAATAGGTATAAATCACAGAAATTTAGATGATTTTACGATGGATATGAACCTTTGTGAGAAGCTCATACCGCTTTTACCAAATGGCAAGATAATAGTCGCTGAAAGCGGTCTTTACCAGCATGAACAGCTTAGAGAGCTAAGTAAAATAGGCGTAGATGCTTTCTTGATAGGAGAGCATTTTATGAGACAAGATGATATAAAAAATGCCGTCAAAAAGATAAAGGAGGGCGAGTGATGCAGCACCTTTGTGCTCCTTGGAGAAGCGAATACTTTAGCGCTAAAAAAGATAGTTGTGTTTTTTGTGATGTTATAAACTCAGATGATGATGATAAAAATGGCGTACTTTTTCGAGCCAAACATTGTTTTGGGATTATGAATTTATATCCGTACTCTCCAGGTCATTTTATGATAATACCAAATCAGCATACCGACAAGATCGAAGAGCTTGATGAGCAGACTTGGTTTGAGATGAGTAAATTTGTAAGGCTTGGAGTTGAAATTTTAAAAAAAGAGCTTTATGCTAATGGCGTAAATATAGGTATGAATTTAGGCAAGGCTGCAGGAGCTGGCATAGCTGAGCACGTGCATTATCACCTTGTGCCAAGGTGGAGCGGAGATACAAATTTTATAACCACCATCTCTGATGTGAGAGTAAATGGCACGCCATTTCATCCGCTTTTTGAGAAATTAAAAAAGGCATTTAGTGCCGTTATTTGAGCTTGATGCAGAGCAGTGGCTAGAGAAAAGAAGCTCTTTTGAAATTTTAATAGACGCAAGATCGCCACATGAATTTTTATATTCACACATAAAAGATGCCATAAATTTATATGCTTTAAATGATGCGGAACATAAAGAGGTAGGCACGATCTATAAAAGCGATAGATCCCTAGCAAAGAGTCTTGGTGCAAAGTATATCTGCAAAAATTTACAAAATATCATTGATGAGGTTTATAAAAGAGCCAAGGTTGGTTCAGCTATTGGCATCTACTGCGCTAAAGGTGGGCTTAGATCAAATTCTGTTGGCTATGTGCTAAGCATGATAGGATATAGAGTTTTTAGGCTTAGTGGTGGCTATAAAGCTTATAGAAATCACGTTTTAGAATTTCTAAATCGACCTTTGAGCACAAAATTTATCACTCTTTTTGGAAATACTGGCTGCTACAAAAGTAAGCTCATAAGGGCTTTAAGTCCATCAATAGACCTTGAAGCGATGGCAAATCATTTAGGCTCAGTCTTTGGCGCGATAAATGGCGCGCAGCCAAGCCAAAAAAGCTTTGAAGATGCGTTGTTTGAAAAGCTCATAACGCTAAAAGATAAAATTTGCTTTATTGAGGGTGAGAGCAGAAGGATAGGCTCATTAAGTTTGCCAAAAAGTCTTTATGAGGCGATGCGTAGTGGCATAAATGTCGAAGTAAGTGCAAGTTTAGAAAAAAGAATTTCTTGCATAGTAGATGACTATAAAAGTGTGGATAAAGCCTTTTTTGACGAGTGTATGAAGAAAATTTCGCCATTTATCGATAAAAAAGCTAGAGATGAAGCTGTGGCTAAATTTAATGAAAATGACATTGCTAAAGTAGCTGAAATTTTACTCACAAAATACTACGATAAAGTCTATAAGAAAAATGAAAATATTAATATTTTTATAAATTCTGATGACTTTGACGAAGCCGTTAAAAAGCTAAATGATATAAAAAATGAAGCAAAATTTTAGGCTTATTTTAATTAAAAAATTAAGCCAAAAATTTATACAAATGAATTTTGTCTCTTAAAATTTTATAGTCTTTGCTCACTTAAATTTATCAATTTTACTAAAAATAATATGTTTAATTTTATGTAAAATATTTTGTACTATTTTTCTAAGATGGTAAAAAATTTTTCAAGAAAATCAAAGTAACACCTAAAATTCGCTAGAAAGTTAAAATGGATTTAAAATGCTTTGGGATATAATTTGCGATAAATTTATCAAAAGGCTAAAGTGATGATAAAACAAATTTCTGGTTCACAGATGATAAGCGAGGCCTTGCACGAAGAGGGCGTTGAGATAGTTTTTGGCTATCCTGGCGGTGCAGCTTTAAATATCTACGACGAAACATATAAGCAGACTTATTTCAAACACGTTTTGGTTCGCCACGAGCAAGCAGCCGTTCACGCGGCCGATGGATACGCTAGGGTTAGTGGTAAAGTTGGCGTTGCTTTTGTGACAAGTGGCCCTGGCTTTACAAATGCAGTCACTGGCCTTGCAACAGCTTATAGCGATAGTATTCCGATCGTGCTTATAAGCGGCCAGGTGCCAACATTTATGATCGGTACAGATGCTTTTCAAGAGATCGATGCGGTTGGCATTTCACGCCCCTGTGTTAAGCATAACTTTTTAGTTAATAGCGTCGAAGAGCTACCTCGTATCATAAAAGAGGCCTTTTATATCGCAAGATCAGGCCGCCCAGGACCAGTTCATATCGATATCCCAAAAAATATCACATCAAGACTTGGAGATTTTGTATATCCAAAAGAAATTTCTATTCCAAGTTACAAACCGACCTATAAGGGCAACTCAAAACAGATAAAAAAAGCAGCAGTTGCGATAAATGAAGCTAAAAGGCCGCTTCTATACATCGGTGGTGGTGCAGTCGCATCAAATGCAAGCGAGATCATACGTAAATTTATGAAAAAAACTGGCATTCCAGCAGTTGAGACACTGATGGCTCTTGGTGTACTTGACGCAAAAGATGAGCTAAATTTAGGCATGGCAGGCATGCATGGTAGCTACGCTTCAAATATGGCACTTAGTGAGTGCGACCTTCTCATCTCGCTTGGAGCTAGATTTTGTGACAGGATCACTGGCAGGACGGATGAGTTTGCCAAACATGCAAAGATAATTCACATAGATATCGATCCAAGCTCCATCTCAAAGATCATAAACGCTCACTATCCGATAGTTGGTGATCTTACAAACGTGCTAACTGAGCTTTACGAAGAAGTCAATGCAAAGCCTGAAAACTACGCACCTTGGAGAGAAATTTTAGATAGATATTCTAAACTAAATCCACTTGGCTACACAGATAGCGACAAGGTCTTAAAGCCACAATGGGTCATCAAAGAGACCGCAAAGATAGCAGGAGCTAATGCGATAATCTCAACAGATGTCGGACAGCACCAAATGTGGGTGGCGCAGTTTTATCCGTTTAACCGAGCAAGACAGCTTGTCACAAGTGGTGGACTTGGCACAATGGGATACGGCCTCCCTGCAGCGATTGGCGCAAAATGTGCAAAACCAGACAATCTTGTTATAAATTTTACAGGCGATGGCTCAATACTTATGAATATCCAAGAATTAATGACTGCTCATGAGATAAATATGCCCGTTATAAACATCATTTTAAATAACAATTTCTTGGGCATGGTGCGCCAGTGGCAGACATTTTTCTATGAAAAACGCTACTCATCAACTGATCTTAGCTTGCAGCCTGATTTTGTAAAGATTGCTGAAGGATTTGGCGGTGTTGGCTTTGTTTGTAAGAGTAAGGATGAGTTTAGAAAGGCTCTAAAAGAAGCGATCGATAGTAAAAAATCAGCGATGATTGACGTTAGGATTGACCGCTTTGAGGACGTGCTTCCTATGGTTCCAGCAGGGGCTGCGATTTATAATATGATATTAAAGAGCAAGGAAGAAAAATGAGTATCAGAAGAACGATTTCGGTTATAGTTTTAAATGAACACGGCGTTTTGGCTAGAATTTCTGGGCTTTTTGCGGGCAGAGGTTACAATATTGACACGCTCACCGTTGCTCCAATACCTGAGAGCAACTTCTCAAGACTAAGTATCGTAACAAGTGGCGATGAGAGAGTTTTAGAGCAGATCGTAAAACAGCTTCACAAGCTCATACCAACGTATAAAGTCATAGAAAGTGGCGAATTTGTCGAAAAAGAGATGGCTCTTGTGAAAATTCCGCTTGGTGAAAATTTTGCCGGTCTTGAGGCGATACTAAAGTCGTATAATGGTATCGTTACAAATACAAATGAAAACTACATCGTTGTCATGGTGGCTGACGATGCGAGTAGGATAGATAACTTTTTAAAATCGATAAAGAAATTTAACCCAGTTGACGTCGTACGCGGCGGATCTGTGATAATGGATATATGATGAAACTAAGTGAAATAGCCTTAAAAGTAAATGCTACTTTTGGCGGAGAAGATATAGAAATTTTTGCTCTAAATTCTTTAAAAAATGCAAATAAAGCTGAGCTAACATACTGTGATGGCGAGAAGAATGCAAAATTTATAAGTACGTCAAACGCTGGAGCAATTTTGGTGACAAAATCGCTTTTAGGCTTGGTGCCAGCTGGCATGGTCGCACTTGTCTGCGATAACCCACACCTTGCATTTGCCTTGCTTAGTAAAGATTATGCTAAGCCGCTTTTTTGTGAGCCAAAGCCATCAAATATCGCCAAGAGCGCAAAGATAATGCCAAATGTCTACATAGGCTCAAATGTGAGCATTGGTGAAAATACGATAGTCATGGCTGGAGCATTTTTGGGCGATAATGTAACTATCGGCAAAAACTGCATCATTCATCCAAATGTCGTCATCTACAATGACTGCGTCATCGGTAACGAGTGCCATCTGCTGGCAAACTGCGTTATAGGCAGCGATGGCTTTGGCTATGCGCATACAAAAACTGGCGAGCATGTGAAAATTTATCACAATGGCAATGTAGTTTTAGGCGATTTTGTCGAGATCGGTGCTTGCACGACGATAGATCGTGGTGTTTTTGAAAGCACGATGATCGCAAACTACACAAAGATAGACAATCTCGTTCAAATAGGCCACAACTGCGAGCTTGGAAATGGCTGCCTAATAGTCTCACAAACTGGCCTTGCTGGCTCAACAGTGCTAGGCAGAAACGTTGTAATGGGCGGACAAAGCGGCTCAGCTGGTCACGTGAGTGTCGGAGACTTTGCGCAGATCGCAGCACGTGGAGGCGTTAGCAAAGACCTACCTGGTGGCAAAAAATACGCTGGAGCTTATCCGATAATGGAGCTTTCAGATCAGTTTAAACTCCAAGCAAAAATTTTGAGATTTTTTAAGAAAAATTGATTGCAAGCTTTTGCGAGCTTAAAATCGCAAAAGCTTTTTATCTAGTAGTATAAAAATAATGCTAATTCTATTTTAAAACGAATTAGGCTTAAAATTTATATATCAAGTCTGGCTTAAACATCTATTTATTTGGCTTTGCTCTCTTTTATTACTCTAGCCGTTTCTATCGCGATTTCTAGCTCTTCGTTTGTTGGGATGATGAATGTTTTTATCTTAGCGTCATCCCCGTCTATACATCTCTCGCCTCGCATGTCTTGGAAATTTAGATCGTGATTTATGTGAATGCCAAGATGTTTTAATTCATCACAAATTTTTTGCCTTGTATTTGGTGCATTTTCGCCGATACCGCCAGTAAATATAAGTGCATCAACGCGTCCTAAAATGGCGTAATATGAGCCAATATATTTTTTCACTCGGTAGCAAAACATCTCAAATGCAAGCTTTGCTCGCTCATCGTTTTGCATCTTGGCTACGACCTCTCTCATGTCACTTGAGCCACAAATTCCAAAAAGTCCGCTTTTTTTGTTTAAAAAGTTATCGATCTCGTTCCACTTTAAAACGCCGATATTTAGCAGGTAAATGACCACGGCTGGGTCCATATCGCCGCTTCTTGTACCCATTATGAGTCCTTCAAGTGGGCTAAGCCCCATCGAGGTATCGATACTTTTGCCGTTTTGCACCGCACATGCTGAGGCGCCGTTACCTAGATGAAGTGAGATAGCGTTAAATTTATCAAACTCTATGCCAAGCATTTTTGCCGCTTGCTTGCAGACATATCTGTGCGAAGTGCCGTGAAAGCCGTATTTTCTGATGTGATGAGTCTTGCAAACGTCATAAGGTAGAGCGTAGCGGTAGGCGTACTCTGGCATGCTTTGATGAAATACCGTGTCAAAAACGACCACGTGAGGCACATTTTTGCTCTCTTTCATTGCGTTTTTAATGCCAGCAAGATGCCCTGGGTTGTGAAGTGGGGCAAGCGGGCTTATCTCCTCGATCTTTTTTATGACGCTCTCATCAACGATCATTGAACTAAAAAAGCTCTCGCCGCCGTGAACTATCCTGTGTCCGATACCATCAAGCTCGCTTAGATCGTGCAAGGTGTGTGATGTGACAAAGAGTTCGTTCATCGCCTCAAGTCCGTCATGATGGTCTTTTATGAAGCGTTTTATCTCGTAGGTTTCGCCATTTGCTTTTAGTACCGCTCTTGAGCTGGAGCTACCGATTTGCTCGACTAGACCGCTTGCTAGACTGGTTTTGGTATCCATTGCAAAAAGTTGAAATTTTATTGAGCTACTACCCGAGTTTAAAACCAAAATTCTCATATTATTCTCCTGCTTGTATGGCGCTGATTAAGATAGTATTTACCACGTCTTCAACGAGGCAGCCGCGACTTAGGTCGTTAACTGGCTTTTTTAGCCCTTGAAGGATCGGACCCACAGCTAGGGCGTTTGCGCTTCGCTGAACTGCTTTATAGCAGATGTTTCCGCAGTTTAAATTTGGAAAGATAAAGACATTTGCATGCCCAGCCACATCAGAGTTTGGCATTTTTTTGCCAGCGACACTTGGCTCGATAGCTGCATCAAACTGAATTGGCGCTGCGATTTTTAAATTTGCATCAAGCTTGCTCACCTTTTTGGCAGCCTCTTTTATAAATTCTACATCAGGCCCGCTACCACTATCAGCCGTAGAGTAGCTTAGCATGGCTATCTTTGGGTTAAGACCAAAGGCGCTTGCCGTTTGAGCGCTGCTTAGCGTTATGCTAGCTAGCTCATCTGCACTTGGATTTAGCGTGACGGCGCAGTCGGCAAAAAGCAAAATTTCTTCTTCAAGCGCCATAAAAAATGCCCCGCTTACCACACTTACATTTGGCTTTGTTTTTATGATCTGCAAAGCTGGGCGGATCGTATCAGCCGTGCTCATCGTAGCGCCGCTTACCAAGGCATCGGCTAAGCCTTCATGAATTAGCATCGTAGCAAAGTAAATTTTATCTTTTGCAAGCGCATTTGCCTTGGCTTCGTCCACGCCTTTATGTTTTCTAAGCTCATAAATTTTCTTTGCAAATTCCTTTGTTAGCTCGTTTTGTGCTGGGTCGATCACTTTGGCTTTGCTTAAATTTAGCCCCAAAGCGGCCGCTTTTTTCGAAATTTCATCTTCAAGTCCTAGCAATATGATATTTGCCGCATCTTTTTCTAATACGATGTGGGCCGCTTTTAAAATTCTCTCATCGTCACTCTCTGGCAAAATAACTGTTTTGTTTGCAGTTTTGGCTCTTTTTAGAAGCAGGCTTTGAAATTTAAATGGTGTGATTATGTCAGCCTTGTAGCTCAAAATTTCATCAAAATCATCGGTTATTAGAAGCTTTGAGTTTAGATTTAGTGCTTTTAGCTCGCTTGCGTTTTTGTCAAAAATTGGAGCGTTTAAATTTCTTGCTAGTTTTAAATTTAGCTCGCTTTTGCCAAAGACACTAAAGCTCTCACAGCCAAGAACTATGACAAAGTCGCTTTTGGCTTTTAACTCTTCAAATTTATCTATAAATTTTAGAAAAAATTCTTTTTCATTTGAATTTATTAAGTTATTTTTATCGTTTTCATCTGGGATTATCTTAAAAATCTCAACTTTTTTGAATTTTGTAGCTATAATTTCTTGCAGATGTGCTAAATTTTTGTCTGTAAAAACGTAACAACTTTTCATTTGCGACCTTTTTAGGAACTTAAATTGCTTAATTCTAGCACAAAGATACTTATTTTAAGGCATTTTTTATGAACCATAAAACGATTTGGCTCGTCTTATCTGCGGGCATTATTTGCACTGGCTGCACACCAAGTGCTGATCCTCATATCAATATGAAACCCCCAGTTTATGTCGAGCAACTCCCTTCAAAAGATAGTGGAACCGGACAAAGTAACGCCGGTAGCCTCTTTGGTAAGGGCGAGAATCCGCTATTTTCAGATAGAAAGGCGATGAATGTAAATGATATTGTGACTATCGTTATCTCAGAAAATGCAAGCCAAACTTCAACTGGTAGTAAAAGTACAAATAAGGATAGTACCATCTCGCTTGGTGGCGGTGTATTTACGGCTGGAGCTGCTCCACTTTCAAATATAGCTGATAATCTAAATAAATACGGCGATATTGGCTTTAAAGCAGGTGGTGGCAATAAATTTACAGGAAGTGGCACGAGCAACAGAAGCGAGAAATTTACCGCAACCATTTCAGCCAGGATCATAAAAATACTAAATAACGGCAATTACTTTATCGAGGGTAGCCGGGAGCTACTTATAAATGGCGAAAAGCAGATCATGCAAGTAAGTGGTGTCATCAGACCTTACGACATCTCGCAAAACAACGAAATCGACTCAAAATACATAGCTGATGCTAAAATTTTATATAAAACAGAGGGTGAGCTAGACAAATCTACCAAAAAACCTTGGGGTACAAGGCTCATGGAAGCTATCTGGCCATTTTAATGCAACTTTAAAAGCCTAAAATTTAATCAATTTGGGCTTTTAAAAATTTTTATCTCAAAAATTTCTCTCGCCTTAAATATACTAAATTTTTAAAAATTTTTAAAAATTATAATTGATATTTACTTTCAGAATAATATGCTTAAAATATTGAAAATTCATCAAAACAAAATAAAATTTCTCAAAATATTATTTTTTATATTTTGAAAATATATCGCAAAAAAGGGATTTTAAATTTTTTAGTTAAAATTCATTTAATTATAAATATTAATTTTATAAAATAATTTTTTACTTCTTTAAACAAAGATATTATTAATAAAAGTAAAATTTTCAAGCAAAGGAGCTTATATGAATAATGACTTGCGTCAAAAGATAGATAGACGCTTAAGTGAGCTTAGTACGTTGCCTAAGATGAAAAGCGACTCGAGTATTGCGCAGCTTTTAAAAGATAAAGGCTTTACGAGGCGTGATTTTATGAAGTGGGCTGGTGCGATGACAGCTTTTATGGCTCTACCAAGTGCGATGACACCGATGGTTGCTCGTGCTGCTGAGCTTAGCGATAGGCTTCCTGTGATATGGCTTCATATGGCAGAATGCACAGGCTGTAGCGAGAGCTTACTAAGAACCGATGCTCCAAGCATAGATAGTCTTATATTTGACTACATAAGCCTTGAATACCACGAAACTATCATGGCAGCTTCTGGTTGGCAGGCTGAAGAAAATTTAGAGAGCGCGATCGAAAAATACAAAGGCAGATACATCCTACTAGTTGAGGGTGGTATCCCAACTGGTGCGACTGAAAATTTCTTGACAGTTGGACCTCATGGCACAACAGGTAAAACTCATGCTGTAAATGCTTCAAAAGACGCAGCTGCTATCTTTGCGATCGGCACCTGTTCTAGCTTTGGTGGCATTCAAGCTGCAAGGCCAAATCCATCAAATTCAGTGGGACTTTCAAAGGTAACTGATAAACCAGTTATTAATGTTGCGGGCTGTCCACCAAGTGAGAAAAATATCGTTGGCAACGTGCTTCACTTCTTACTTTTTGGCACACTTCCAGCACTTGACGTTTATAATAGACCAAAATGGGCTTATGGTTTAAGAATTCACGATCTTTGCGAAAGACGTGGTCACTTTGACGCTGGCGAGTTTGTCCAAAACTTTGGCGATGAAGGTGCAAAAAATGGCTACTGCTTATACAAAGTAGGTTGTAAAGGTCCATATACATTTAATAACTGCTCACGCGAGAGATTTAACCAGCACACATCATGGCCAGTTCAAGCAGGTCACGGCTGTATAGGCTGCTCAGAGCCAGACTTCTGGGATACGATGGGACCATTTGAAGAGCCTATGGCAGATAGACTCTTTGATACTGTTTTAGGTCTTGGAGCTGATAATGTCAGCGATAAAGTTGGCATTGGAATTTTAGCTCTTACAGGCATTGGCATAGCAGCTCACGCTGTTATAGCTTCTATGAGTAAAGATAAAGAATAAGGCGAAAAAATGAGTGAAAAAAGAATAGTAATAGACCCTATAACACGTATCGAGGGACACTTAAGAATAGAAGTTGTCGTAGATGAAAATAATGTCGTAAAAGAGGCTTACTCTGGCTCAACTCTTTGGCGTGGCTTAGAGCAGATCGTAAAAGGCAGAGACCCAAGAGATGCTGGCTTTTTCATGCAAAGAATTTGTGGCGTTTGTACATACTCACACTACCGAGCAGGCATCATCGCGGTTGAAAATGCTCTTGGCATCAAGCCTCCGCTAAATGCAGAGCTAACTAGAACGCTTATGAACGCAGCTTTATATCTTCATGATCACATCGTGCACTTTTATCAACTTCACGGCATGGACTGGGCAGATGTGGTCTCTGCACTAAGCGCAGATGTGCATAAAGCTAGCGAAGAGGCGTTTAAATATACTGATCTTCCGTTTGCCACGGGAGCTGACAAGCTAAAAGAGGTAAAAGAGAGGGTTGAAGCCTTTGTTAAAAAGGGCAACCTTGGACCATTTGCTAACGCATACTGGGGACATAGCACATATAAATTTACGCCAGAGCAAAATTTAATCGTCCTCTCTCACTACTTAGAGTGCTTAAGGATTCAAAGAACAGCGGCTCAGATGATGGCTATCTTTGGTGCGAAAAACCCACATCCACAAAGCCTAACAGTAGGTGGTGTGACCTGCGTGATGGACCTTATGGATCCAGCTAGAATGGGCGAATATATGAGCAAATTTGCCGAGATTAAAGAATTTGTAGATAGAGCTTACTATCCAGATATCTTGATGGCAGCTAAAGCTTATGGTAATGAGCCAAGCGTTCTAAACGATGTTGGTGTGGCAAATTTACTTTGCTACGATGAGTTTTTAATAGGCAAAAATGATCATCTATTTAAAGGTGGCTATATCTTAAATGGCGATCTTAGCAAGGTTTATGATATCGATGAAAATAAAATCACCGAAGAAGCTACTAGGTCTTGGTATAAAAACGACAAAGCGCTTCATCCATACGACGGTGAGACTGAGGCAAACTACACAGGTCTTATTGACGGTGAGAGCATAGATGCCGAGGGTAAACTAGCTCACAGTAAGCTTTTTGATACAAAAGGCAAATATAGCTGGATCAAAGCACCAAGATATGATGGCTTGCCTATGCAAGTAGGACCGATTGCTAGCATCGTCATAAACTACGCTAGAGGCAACGAGAGAGTTAAAAAAGTAGTTGATGAATTTTTAGCAAAGAGTGGCTTGCCATTAAGTGTGGTTTTCTCAACTCTAGGCAGAACCGCTACTCGTATGCTTGAGGCAAAAGTAGTTGCAGAGCATACAATGGATGCATTTAATGCTTTAATCGAAAATTTAAAATCAGATCAAGAGACCTGCGCAAAATATGTAATCGATAACAAAAAAGAGTACAAAGGAAATTTCCAAGGCAATGCTCCAAGAGGTGCGCTTAGCCACTGGTGTCGCATAAAAGATGGCGTTATCACAAACTGGCAAGCAGTCGTGCCAAGCACTTGGAACGCCTCTCCAAAAGACGCACAAAATCAAATGGGCAGCTACGAAGCGTGCTTAGTTGGTTTAAAGATCGCTGATCTTTCAAAGCCACTTGAGATAATACGAAAAATTCACTCTTATGATCCTTGTATCGCATGCGCTGTGCATGTTATGGATACAAAGGGAAATGATTTGAGTACTTATAAGATAAATCCAAATTTGTAAGGAGAGAATATGTCACATAAAAATGCTGACAGGATCAGCGAATACGAATTCTCCATCGGCGTTAGGCTGACACACTGGATTAGATTTGCAGCGATCACACTTTTAGTTGTGAGTGGCTACTATATCTCGTACGTTTTTGTGAGTCCAGAGATCACGAGCGAGCCTACAAATTTTATGCAAGCAAAGTGGCGTATGGCTCACCAGATCGCTGGTTTTGTGCTAATAGCGGCGTTTATCTTTAAATTTTATCTATTTGTCTTTGATAAACATAGCAAAAAAGAGTGGATGAGCGTGGTTGATTTTCTAAATCCAAAAATTTGGATCGCGCAGATTAAGTATTATCTTTTTATGGGGCCACATCCGCATTTAAGGGGCGTTTATAATCCTTTGCAGTTTGCCTCATACTTTTTCTTTTATCTTATTTTGACTCTTATTTGCCTAAGTGGTCTTGTGCTTTATGTTCATGTTTATCATGAGGGACTTGGCGGAGCGCTTTATGAGCCAGCTAGGTTTTTTGAAGAGCTTATGGGCGGACTAGCAAATGTCAGAACGATACATAGAATTTGCATGTGGGTCATTATGATATTTGTGCCGATTCATGTTTATATGGCGGTATTTAACGCTGTTAAAGGCAAAAATGGAGCGATGGACGCCATCGTTAGTGGTTATAAATTTGTAAAAGAACACTGATGAGAGTGCTAGTTCTTGGTATTGGCAACGTGATGTTTGCTGATGAGGGCATAGGTGTTCATTTTGTAAATTTGATGGCTAAAAACTATAAATTTATAAGTTCTATAAACGAGCTTACTCTAATGGACGGGGGCACTTTAGCCCTCGCTCTAACTCACATCATAAGCGAATTTGACTATCTTATCGTCGTTGATTGCATTAGCGCAAACGGTGCAAGCGTGGGCGATGTTTATTTTTTTGACTTTCTAAACGTACCAAATTTTATCAGCTGGGACGGCTCGGCTCACGAGATAGAGATGCTTCAGACCCTTCATCTAATGGAGCTTGCAGGCGATAGGCCTACGACTAAAATTTTAGGTATCGTGCCTAGCCGCATAGAATCATCAAATTTTAGTCTCTCAGATGAGGTTATAAACGCTTCTATAATTTTAGAAAAAACGCTGCTTGATCACTTAAAAGAGCTTGATTTTGAGTGTGAAAAGGTGGCAAATTTTACCCTAAACGATATCGTTGATGAATACGCTAAAAAAGGTTTAAAATGATACTTGCTTTTAAATTTACTTGCCACAAGGACGCTTCGTTTCTAGCGCCATTTTTACACTTGCTTGCTGGCGATCTAGCTCATAGTCTAAAGTGCAAAGATGATGAAATTTGTCTAAAGGTAAGTGGAGATGCCAGTGAGCTTGAGAGCGTGGCAAATAAAGCAAGCGCGCTCTTGCCATTTAGTCTTTTTATAAAGCACAGTGAGGTCTTGGCTACAAGTGAGCTTGACGAAGATAGCAAGATAAATGAGATAAAATTTGGCGGTCTAACTCCGACTCAAGCGAGTACCTTTTTAGCCAGCGAAAGGGCTATCTTAAATGAAAGTGGCGTGCTTGCTTGGAGTAAATTTGATGGCGAGATAACGCTTGGTAATTTTAATGAAAAGCTCAAAGCTTGCCTAAATTTATTAAAAAACGGCAAGGGCGTTTGTGTAGAGCAAGATAAAAAATTATATGAAATTTCTCTTGGCGTAAATTTTGATGCAAATTTCTTGATGCCTGTAAATTTAAAACAGCTACCAAAAATTTTTATTGCTGATGATAGAGCTTTGACATTTCTGGCTAGTTTTGAAAAGCCACTTTTAGCACTAAAGACGACAGCCATTTATAGGCAAAATCACGAGGATGCACCGTTATTTTTTGACGTGATGGCACCAAATGATCTTTTTCTTTATGCCATTTGCGAGCAGCTAAATAAAGAGGGCTTTAGCTTTTTAAGCGTTAAAGTAAAGGAGCAAAAAAATGCTCTTTCAAGACTAACTTTGCTTGAAAGTAGCGCAGTTTTAAGCCCATTTTTCTATACAAAAGATGAGGAATTCGAGCTTAGTAATTTTGGCGATATAGCTTTGGGATTAAAATTTAGCAAATTTAGTGATGATGAAATTTGCCTGCTTTCAAAATCAAGCAAAACGCAGCTTCTATTTTTGCCAAAATTTAGTAGCTTTGAAGAAATTTATAAGCTCATAAGAGCCGAGGAGGGCGGCGAAAGGCTACTTGAAAATTTTAGCAAAGAGCGCGCCTTGCCGAGCGGTAAATTTAGCTCAAATGCTAGCTTTTTCTCGCTATTTTGCATAGCTGGGCGCATACTTGGCTTAGGCGATGACTTTAAAAAAGCAGGGGAGAATTTGCTATTAATGGCAGCTGATTTTAGCGGTCAAAAGGGCGTTAGGATCGATTACAAGATGAAAGATGACTTTGGTTTAGACGGGGTTAAGTTTGTAAAAAGTATCATTTCGTTTGTCCTTGCTGGCGCTGGAGAGAAGAACATCAGCTTTGGTTGCACCGAGTCTTTGGCGCATTTTTTGAGCGATTTTAGCTATGAAAAACGAGATAAATTTAACATCAAAAATGTTACTTTAAGCGGGGATTTATTTTATAATAAGGTAGTTAGCAACTTGATAAAAAAGCACCTAAACCCAAATATAAAAACAAATTTTGACCCCGGATTTGGCGTTGAGATCAAGCTTTAGATATGAGATCAAAGGCTTAGTCCAAGGTGTGGGCTTTAGACCTTTTGTCTATACTTTGGCGCATAATTTTAAGCTTGTTGGTGAAATTTACAACGATGACGAGGGCGTGAAGCTAAATTTTAGTGGCGAAGAGGCCAGCTTTTTGGCTTTTGAAAAAGAGCTTTATGAGAAGCTGCCAGCCCTTGCTAGGATTGATGAACTAAAGAAATTTAAGATAGATAAAATTTATGAAAAGCTTGAGATCATCGCTTCAAAAAGAGCTACCAAGCAAGCGCCAATTTTGCCTGATTACGCGCTTTGCGATGACTGCTTACGCGAGTTTTATGACCCCACAAATCCACGCTACAAATACCCATTTATAAACTGCACCAACTGTGGACCGAGATTTTCTATCATCAAAGCATTGCCTTATGATAGGGTAAATACGACGATGAACGAGTTTAAAATGTGTAAATTTTGTGAGAGCGAATACAAAGATCCGCTTAACCGCCGCTACCACGCAGAGCCGATCTCTTGCCCAAACTGCGGACCAAGGCTCTATCTAAAAGATAAATTTGGCAAAGTCTTGGCTAGTGGGAACGAAGCAGCTAAAGAGGCGGCTAGGCTCATAAACGAAGGCAAAATTTTAGCCATTAAAGGGCTTGGCGGCTTTCATCTAGTCTGCGACGCGACAAATGAAGCCGCAGTTTGCGAACTAAGAGCTAGAAAACACCGCCCAAGCAAGCCCTTTGCTCTGATGAGTAAAAATTTAGAGAATGCTAGAAAAATAGCGCAAATTTCAGAGGCGGAGGCAAAGCTTCTTAGCTCAAATTTAAAGCCGATCGTCTTACTTGAAGCAAAAAACGGCTCAAATATCGCAAAAAGTGTTGCGCCAAATTTAAACAAGCTTGGCATCATGCTCGCATTTAGTGGCATACATCTTTTGTTATTTGACTATTTAGAACACGACATCATCGCAACTAGCGCAAATATCTCAGGCGAAGTTGTGATAAAAGACGAGAGCGAGCTAAGAGAAAAACTAGGTGATGTCATAGATTTTTACCTTGATCACGACCGAGAAATTTACTCTCCAAGTGACGATAGTATCGCATTTTGTGTTGGTGATGAGACAATTTTCACAAGAACGAGCCGTGGACTAAATCCAAATTTCATTCATACAAATTTCAAGCAAAAAGGGACATTTTTAGCCCTTGGAGCGGAGCTAAAAAGTTCGTTTTGTATCTACAAAGACGGACTTTTGATGTTTAGTCCATATATCGGCGATCTAAAAAACGTGGCGACTTTTGATAGATTTAAAGATATTTTTACCCTTTTTGAAACGACTTATAACCTAAAAATCGAGAAGGTCATAGCCGATCTGCATCCAAATTTTTTAAATACAAAATGGGCAAAGGATCAGGGCTTCGAGCTAGTTCATTTGCAGCACCACTACGCGCATCTGCTAAGCGTGATCTTTGAAAATGATCTAGCAGATAAAAAGCACCTTGGCTTTTGCTTTGATGGCACTGGATACGGGGAAGATGGCAAAATTTGGGGTGGCGAGGTCTTTAGGCTAGATAAAAAGAGTTACGAGCGAGTTTATCATTTTGATGAATTTAGCCTATTTGGGGGCGAAAACAGCATCAAAAATATTTATCTAATCGCATATTCTATTATTTTAAAATACTCTCTTGAGGACGAAGCTGGTAAATTTTTAGTAAATTTTGATGAAAAAATGCTTGCAAATTTTAAAAAAATGGAGCAAAAAGGATTAAACTTAGTAAAGACTAGCTCGGTTGGTAGGATATTTGACGCATTTGGGGCGATTATTTGTGGACTTTTTCACTCGAGTTTTGAGGGCGAGAGTGGTATGAGGCTTGAAGCACTTTATGATAAAAATTTAGATGCGTGTTATAAATTTAGCCTAGATGATGGAGTGATTGGCTTTAAAGAAGCTTTTAAAAGTGCTTTAAAAGATGAGCCAAGAGTGGCTGCAACGGCATTTATAAATGGCTTGGCTGATATTATTTTTGAAATTTCAAAAAAAGAAAAAATAGAAATTTTACTAAGCGGTGGAGTTTTTCAAAATAAGACTTTACTCGAACTTATTTACAAAAAATTTATTAAAGTAAATTTGAAATTTTATATCAATAAAAAATTCTGTAGCAACGATTCTAACGTAAATTTAGGGCAAATTTATTATTATTTATCCACATTTTCTAATAAGTGATGTATAATGATTATAAACGGTAATCAAACGAGAAAGGAGCAGAAAATGGATAGCGTTATACGTTTTAGTGTTTCTTTACCTAGTCAGTTACTAGACGAACTAGATAAAAAGGTTAGCGAACAAGGCTATGCTTCTAGGAGCGAATTTACGAGGGATTTGATACGCGAAAAGATCGTAAGTGATAGCTGGAAGGACGCTAGTGAGGAGTTGATCGGGGTTTTGACGCTCATTTATATGCATCATCACAACGATTTGGTGAATAAAAAGATGGATATAGAGCATAGCTCTGATGTGAAAATCATCTGCACAAACCATGTTCATGTCGATCACCATAACTGCTTAGAAACGATTTCAATAAGAGGCGAGGCTGGCAAAATTGAACGCTTTGCTGAAAGGATCGCCGGCTTAAAGGGCGTAAAATTTTCTAAACTCACAAGGGCAGCTATTCCTAGGTTTTAGTTTTTTAAGGGTCTTTATGGGTTTTAGGAATTTTTGGGATTTTTTTATAGGTGAAGCTAGCGGTGGTATCTTTCTTATCGCTGCTGCTTTAGTGGCATTTATCTTTGAAAATATTTTTTTAAGCAGTTTTTATAACTCATTTTTACAAATCGATACAAGGCTAAATTTTGGCAGATCGCCGATACAAAAGCCCCTTATCCTTTTTGTAAATGATAGTTTGATGGCCGTTTTTTTCTTTTTACTTGGGTTTAGACTTAAGCGAGAAATTTTTAAAGCGAAGCTTAGGAGTCTGGCCCAAGCTACCTTGCTAAAAATTTTTATCATCGGTAGCATTTTAGCTTCTGTATTTTTTTATATTTTAAATCACAATTATATTTTTTTGTTGAAAGACTAAGGCAGTGTCAATGGACATAAATACGGCATTTAAGACACTGGCTAGAAATTTGGTGTTTTGTATATCTTATAAAAGAGAGTGTGAATAATGAACTTTTTAAATAGAATTTTTCTAACAAAAGAGCTGGATCGGTGGCAAAGTGACGGCATAGTCGATAAAGAGACCGCTATAAAAATAGCAAATTTATATGACATCGACCCTGACGCTCATAGTGACAAGATAAGTTTTGTCCTAAAGCTCGTAGCATATCTATTTTTTGCACTAGCCTTTTTTACGCTCGTTGGTGCAAACTGGGAAGAGATACCAAGACTAGGACGTTTAGCACTTGTGTTGTTTGTGCTTGGGCTTGTAAATTTTGGTGGAATTTACTATCTCACAAAGGGAAAGGAAAATCTATCAACAGCGATGTTTTTTCTTGGAAATTTCTGCTTTGGTGCGGCGATTGCTCTTATTGCTCAAATTTATAACATTAGCGATGAGCCAAGTGGCGGTATCTTGCTTTGGAGTATCGGAGCGTTTGCGGTTTCTTTTGCTAGTAAAAAAGGTATATTGGTAGCCCAAAGCCTTATCTTTGCGACAGTTTGGTTTTTTATGATAGCTTATCAGGGTGATTTTGGCTTTGGCTTTATCATTTTTATAGCACTTGGCGCATATACGCTTTACAAAGACGACTCAAAATGGCTTGCTTTTGTGCTTTTTATAGATATTTTTATATACATCATTTCATTTTGCGGCTACATTAGTGGTCTTAGAGCGATATTTGATTATGGATTTTTGTTTGGACTTCCGATGGTTGCGATCGTATCGCTATCTTATGCGCTTTTACTTATTAGCATTTCGCCGCTACTAGATAAATTTAGAGTAGGGCTTGGCGCATTTACGAAAGAATTTGGTAAAAATTTTGGCGTTTTTGTGTTGTTATTTTGTCTATTTTTATTTGAAGAAAGAAATTTATTTGAGGCTGGAGATGAAGAGCTTTGGTTTGTAAAGTCGTTTTTTAAAAGCAACTTTGGCTTTGTCTTTATCTTATTTAGTGTTGCTTATTTTGCACTATTTTTTAAAGAAAAAAATAAGAGCGGCTTGCTGCTTGGGGCGCTGCTCGTGTCGTTGCCATTTGTCTTTAGCTACGGGCCTGGATATGCAAATATATTTTTCTCGCTTGCAAATATCATAACAGCTGCGGTTCTTATCAAAAAGGGTGAGTTAAAACTCGGTCTTTGTATGATATTTTTGGTTGCAGCCGTGAGGTATTTCCAACTCATAGGTGATTATATCGGTGCTACGGCGCTATTTATTGTGTTTGCTTTCATAGTGCTAGTTGTGGCTAGAAAAGGACGTAAAAAATGAAGATAAAAGTATTAATAGTAGCTGTAGTTTTTCAAATTTTGCTTATTGGCATTATGCTTGGCTACGCACTTATGCCACTTTATTTTGGACAAGAGGTAAGAGTAAGGGTAAATCTTTACGATCCAAGAGATCTTTTTCGCGGAAACTATGTTGATTTAAACTATGAATTTTCAAATTTTCATTCAAGAAATTTTGACGAAAATGATAAAGATGACCGCTATATCGACCAATATGATGAGAGAGTAAGAGATGGGGCTAGGGTTTATGCTGTTTTAAAACCAGATGTTAATGGCACCTACAGCTTTGCTAAATTTAGTATAAGCAAGCCAGATAATGGAGTGTTTTTAGCTGGTAGATATGATGGCTACTCGCTTGTAAAATACGGCATAGAGCACTTTTATATGTCGCCTGATAGTGCAGCTAGTACCGAAGATGAAATGAGAGAAGAAGACGTTCATGCATATGCGGTTTTGATGGTGATGGATAATGGCAAGGCTAGACTAAAGGATCTAATAATCCAAAAGAATGCCCAAAAAAATAGTAAAAAACTACTTGGTGATGAAAATTTTGATAAGTTGGATGAGATTAGGCAAAAAGAGTAAAGTAAATTTAGTCAAAATTCTTTTGCAAATTTCATTTATATTTTTAAATTTAAATAAAAATTTAAATAAATTAATTAATTTTGATCTATTTGCAAAAACTCCTAAATTTTAATTTTATTTTTAAATTTAAGAGTTAAAATCTCCATAAATTAATAAAAAAGGATGAAAAAATGTGTAAAGATTGCGGTTGTTCAATGGGTAATCACGCCCACACTCACACTCACACTGATGGCACCACTCACTCGCACCCACACACTCATGATGGACATACAGATCACGCTCATGACGCACATGAGCATAGCCATGAGGCTCACGCACATCCAGTGCTAAACGAGAGTAAAACCATAGACGTGATAGAGAAAATTCTCTCAGAAAACGACAAAGAGGCCGCTCACAACAGAGCGCATCTTGATGAGAAAAAGATACTTTGTGTAAATTTGATGAGTAGCCCAGGCGCTGGCAAGACGACGCTTTTAGAAGCTACGATAAAGGCTGGTAAGTTTAAAATAGGCGTTGTTGAGGGCGATCTTGAGACAAATCAAGATGCTGATCGCATAGTAAAAGCTGGCGCAAAGGCTCATCAGATAAGCACAGGTCAGACCTGTCACTTAGACGCATTTATGGTACATGAAGGGCTTCATCATCTGCCACTAAACGAGCTTGATCTAGTCTTTATAGAAAATGTTGGAAATTTAGTCTGTCCTGCAAGCTACGACGTTGGCTCACATTTTAACGCTGTGCTTCTTTCGGTACCAGAGGGCGATGACAAGGTGAGCAAATATCCAGTGATGTTTAGGGCTGCTGACGTGCTTCTCATCACAAAAGCATCGCTTGCGCCACACTTTGACTTTGACATCGAGCGAGTGAAAAACGACGCTAGAAAGCTAAATCCAAAGGTTGACATCTTTGTTGTAGATAGCAAAACAGGTGAGGGCATCGATAAGTGGATAAGTTATTTGGAATTTAAAAAAGAGCTAAGATAATGTGTCTCTCAATCCCTTCAAAAGTAATAGAAATAGATGAAAATAACGTTGCTACCGTTGAGACTTTGGGCGTTACTAGAAAGGTAAGCCTAGATCTCATCTCTGAAGAGGTAAAAGTTGGCGAATACGTGCTAATCCACGTTGGATACGCCATGCAAAAGATCGATACGCAGTTTGCGCTTGAGAGCTTGGAGGTCTATCAAAAGATCGCTGATGATATGGATGCGGGGAAAATTTGATGGATCTTATCAATGACTTTCGCGATAAAAATTTAATCCTAGCCCTTTCAAAACTTATCCAAAAAGAGAGCACAAAGCCCCTAAATATCATGGAAATTTGTGGCGGTCACACGCATAGCATTATGAAATTTGCACTGCCAAGCTTAGTAGGAGAGCATATAAATTTCGTCCACGGCCCAGGCTGTCCAGTCTGCGTGATGCCAAAAAGCCGCATAGATGAGGCCTGTAAGCTAGCTAGTATGGATAATGTGATCTTTTGCACGCTAGCTGACATGCTAAGAGTGCCTGGCTCAAAGACAAGCTTGCAAAAGCTTCGCGGCGAAGGACACGACATAAGGGCACTTTACACTCCACTTGATGCGCTAAATATAGCTAAGCAAAATCCAGAAAAAAAGGTCATATTTTTTGCGATCGGCTTTGAGACAACGACTCCGATGAGTGCAAATTTGGTTGAAAAAGTGGTGCAAGAGGGCATTAAAAATTTATACTTTCATATAAATCACGTAACTGTTCCAGCCCCAGTTAGAGCCATAATGAGCGATGAAAACGTGAGGATAGACGCATTTTTGGGTCCAAGTCACGTAAGCGTCATTACTGGAAGTAAAATTTATAAAGAGCTAGCAAGCGAATTTAAAAGACCTATCGCCATTAGCGGTTTTGAGCCGCTTGACATCATGGCAAGTGTGCTAAATTTAGTCCGTCAGCAAAACGCAGGCACTTATGAAGTCTATAACGAGTACGCAAGGGCTGTCAAAGAAGAGGGCAACGTCAAGGCAAAAGAGCTCATAGCTAAGTACTTTGAGCCGTGCGACTTTGTTTGGAGAGGCCTTGGCGAGATAGCGCAAAGCGGCATGAAGCTAAGAGATGAGTTTGCCTATCTTGACGCCAGAGTGCAGTTTGACTGCAGCGTAGAGAGCGCTAGTGAGAGCAAGGCTTGCATTTGTGGGCAAATTTTAAGAGGGCTAGCAAAGCCGACTGATTGTAAGGTCTTTGGCAAGGTCTGCAACCCACAAAATCCGATAGGATCGTGCATGGTCTCAAGCGAGGGCGCTTGTGCGGCATATTTTAAATACGCAAGAGTTGGTTAAGGAATTTAATGAAAAAGATAATGCTAAGCCACGGCGGCGGCGGCGAGGAGATGAACTCGCTTATAAACGAGACGATATTTAAAATTTTCGATAACGAAATTTTAAGGCAGAGCAACGACTCGGCGATATTAAATTTAAACGGCAAGATCGCATTTAGCTCTGATAGCTTTGTGATAACTCCCATTTTTTTCAACGGTGGCGACATCGGCAAGATCGCAGCTTGCGGCACGATAAACGACCTTACGATGGTTGGAGCAAGCGCAAAATACCTAAGCTGCTCGCTCATCATCGAAGAGGGGCTTAGTATAGAAGAGCTTGAAACGGTACTTGGCTCGCTTGCAAAAACTTGCAAAGAGAGCGGTGTAAGCGTAGTTTGTGGCGATACAAAGGTCGTGCCAAAGGGCAAATGCGATAAAATTTTCATAAACACAGCAGGCATCGGCGAGATAGTTTGCGAAGGCGTGGAGCTTAAAAATTTAAAAGCTGGGGCAAAAATTCTCATCTCTGGAGATGTTGGCAGGCACGGCGGTGTGGTGCTAGCTGCAAGAGAGGAATTTGAGCTTGGACTTGATCTAAAAAGTGACTGCAAGAGCTTAAAAGAGGTTGCTTTGAGGCTATTTGAGGCTGGTATAAAACCGCAGTGCATGCGTGATGCGACAAGAGGCGGACTAAGTGCAGTGCTAAATGAATGGACTAAATTTGCTAAATTTGACATCTTGGTTTTTGAAGAAAATATCAAGGTCGCAGACGAAGTGATGGGCGTTTGTGAGCTATTTGGTTTTGAGCCTTATGAGCTTGCAAATGAGGGCACTTTTGTGATGGCTGTTGATGAGAGTCAGGCCGAGGACGCGCTTAATATTTTAAGAGAATTTGACAAAAATGCGATGATAATAGGCGAGGTAATGGAAGCAAAAAACGAGCGTGTCATTATCGAAAACGCCTATAAATCAAGAAGATTTCTCGAGCCGCCAAAGGGCGAGCTACTACCAAGGATCTGCTAATGCACGAGCTTAGTATCGTTCAAAATTTAGTTAGCCTTTGCGAGAAAAATGCCGCCAAAGAAAATGCCAAAGAGATAAGCAAGATCGAGATAAAGGTTGGCCGTTTAAGCGGAGTGGAGCCTCATTATCTAGAGAGTGCCTTTGACGTTTATAAGGCTGGTACGATCTGCGAAAACGCCGAGCTTGTCATAAATTTACAAGGCATTGTGATCGAGTGTTTGGATTGTGGATTTGGCGGGGAGCTTAGCGAAAATGACTTCACCTGCCCAAAGTGTAAAAGCCAAAATTTAAAGGTGACTGACGGCGAGGATATGTATCTCATGCGCCTTGAGATGAAGTAAATTTAAATCGCAGTTTAATTTAATCAAGCCTTGCCAGCAAGCAAAACAATAGCTATAACTTGTCTAGACTACTAATATGGCACTATAAAAATTCTCTTTTATGATTTTGCCCCCTTAAAAGCATAAAACTACTTCTTTATTCAAATATCAAAAACGGAGCCTGAATCACGTTTCTTATTATCTTTAGTGGCGAGAGCAGGGCGTCTTGCAATATCTGCGTCGAGTATTCAGGCTTATCGGTAGTGCCTCGTATGGCGATGACTGTTGAGAGCGAGCGGTCCTTGCCAAGAATTATTTGATTTACCAGTGGAATTTTATCAATGATACTGCTAGCGTCTTTTAGTAGCTTTAGCTCAAGGTCGATATTTATCTTTTTACTCTTTAGATCGATCGTGCCACGCCCACCGATATCAGCGCTTGTGCCTATCATTTCAATCGCTAAAAACTCGATCATATCACCATTTCTAGTGAGTAAAATTTTACCATTTTTAACAGTAAAGCCCTTGTCATTAAAATCAGGTGTTTTAAAGCTAAGAAGCGATGGAATCGAGTTTAAAAAGCTAAGCAGTCTTTGATAAAAGATATAATCCTTTAAAAAAGTATCAAAAAATCTCACCTCTGCCTTGAAATTCTTAGAGTTTTCTCCAAGCATTTTTAGGCGAAATTTACCACCCTCAAAGCTCTTGATGCCAAAAAGATCGTTGATAAATTCTCCGCTTATGTCGGTTGCGTCTAAATTTATACTCTTTTCATCATTAAAATAGCCAAGTCTACCTTGCTGAGCTAGGCCATTTAGCGAGGTGCTTTTGCCCTTTTTCTCGGCACTAAAGCTAGCAAATGGCAAGGTCTTGTTTAGATCCCTTAAAATGATATCGCCATTTTTTGCTAAAAGCTCAAGCGGCGTGCTTTGTTCGCTGGTTTTGTTATCATCAAGCACTAGCAAATTTAGATCTTTAGTTTTTACGTTTATGGCTTTTTCTTTTATGTCCAGGCTTAGCTTTTTACTTGCACTATCTACCTTCACACCAGCTTTTGAGACTAAAATTTTAAGATCATCGTTTTCATATTTTGAGCCATTTTTATCTAAAAACGGCAAGTCAAAGTTTACCTCTTTGGCAAAAATTTCAAGATCAGTAAAATCCTTGCTTTTTATACTAAGTTCATCAAAACCACGCACACCGTTTTGCTTTAAAACAGGCGAGCTCTCTATGAAAAATTTACTATTTTTTGTTGATATTTTACTTTCACTGCCAAAGCTCATATCAAGCTCAAATGGCTCTATCTTAAGCAAAGTTTCACCAGCCTTGCTAAAGTCCAAAAATGCGTTAAATGGCTCATTTTTAAAGGCTAAAATTTCATCATTTTTCTCTTTTAGATCAAAGCTTTCTATCACGCCTTTTATCTCGCCAGTACTTTTTTGTAAATTTATATCAGCCTTAGTATTTGCTTTAAAAAACTCAAGCCCAAAGCCAGTAGCATCGATGCTTAAATTTGTCGTATTTATGAGCTTTACGAGAGCATTTTTGGTATTAAATTTACTCCCAGCAATCTCTAAAACCGCATCACTTAGCTTAAATTCTCCATTTGCAATGACGCTTTTTTCATCAAAATTTTCTAAGCTTTTCTCATCAAGCTTTATCAAAATTTTTAAGCTAGCATCCATTTTTCCGCTAAGCTGCCTTACTGGCACGATGATTTTATAAGCTTTTAATATCTTATTTATAGTTTCATCATAAATTGATTTTGTCTTTATAAAAAGCTCTAAATTTGCGCTTTTTTCATCAAAGATATTATTTATCGTAACATTTGAGCCATCAAGTTTTTTGCCCTTGTAAATAGGTGAAATAAGATCAAATTTAAGCTTTGAGTTTTTAAGCGTGATATTTGCCTCGCCTACATTTACGGCTGGCAAGCCTTTTTCAAATTTAACGAGCAAATTTTTAGTATTTGCGGTGGCATTTAGATCATTTAGATAAAAGTCATTTTTAGCTAGATCCACCTTGCCGTTTATCTCTTTTAACTCGTAATCATCAGCAATGATGTATCCATATATCCAGTTTTTAACTTCACTATTTAGCTCTATGCGTCTGTCAAGCTCATCAATGAAGTTTTTAATGCTTCCAGCCTCGACATCATAAGCCTTGTAAGTTAAAAATGTATCTTTTAGGGCAAAATTTAGCTTACCGTGCAGCTCATGAGAGGTGAAATTTCCTTCAAATTTATAGTCATTTTTATCAAAATCTGCACTCCCTTCGCCGCTAATGCTCACGTTAAAATCCTTAAAGCTTAAATTTCTAACGCTAAAAAGATCTATTCCGTATTGCTGTTCGTTTTGGAATTTAATATCCACATTTAAATAAGGGCTATCAACAAAAAATATATCATCTAAAAATAGAATTTTTAGTTTAAAATCATCTCCTATTTGCACATTTTCAAGTGAAATTTCTTGAAAAATCGTATCTATAAAATCTACGCTTTTACTAAGATTTAAAAGGCGCTCATCGCTGCTTTTTTGCTTACTCTCTTTCTTAAAATTTGGGAGCTTTATCTGCTTTGCTCTTGCAATTATTTTTTTATCTAATTTTATATATAATTGCTCCAATTTTACGCCGTAAAACTCGAAATCGTTAATTTTTATGCCGTATTTTAAAAGTAAGATAAATGAAAGAATCAAGATGATAAAAAATTTTATAAAAAAGCCATATTTAGACATTTTTTTTGATATCGTAGCCATCATTTTCCTAAGTATTTTTGTCTATTTGGCACGCCCTATAAACACAAGCAAGGTCGTTTTTATACCAAAGGGAAGTGTGGGCGAGATTATATCTTATTTAGCTAATCGCAACTTTAACTTAAGCGTGATAGACAAATACGCCATACTTTTTATCGGCTCTCCGCAATCTGGCTGGATAGAGATCGGCCAAGATAAAATTTCAAGGGTTGATTTTTTAAAAAAACTCGCAAAGTCAAAAGCGGCTTTAACCGAGATAACGCTAATACCAGGCGAAACGACTATCGTTTTTTTAAACCAGATCGCCGCCCAGCTAGGGCTTGATTCAGTTAAGCTAAATAGCGAATATAACGCTCTTGCTCCAGTGAGTGATGGCTTTTTGATGCCAAATACATACAAAATCCCAATAGGTATCAGCGAAAGGCACCTTGCTTTTTATCTTGTAAATTCATCAAGAAAGGCTCAAAGCGATATCAGCAATAAAATTTTTGGCGAATACAACGAGAAAAAATGGTTTAAAATTTTAACGATCGCTTCGATCATTCAAAAGGAAGCTGCAAATGATGCTGAAATGCCACTTGTCGCCTCAGTCATTTATAACCGCCTAAATAAGGGCATGAGGTTGCAGATGGACGGCACACTAAACTACGGAATTTATTCACACGATGTGATCACGGCTGAGCGCATAAGAAGCGATATGAGCGAGTTTAATACCTATCTAAACGATGGTATCCCGCCAAGTCCGGTCTGCTGCGTCTCGATAAGCGCGATCAAAGCGGCGATAAACCCTGCAAAGAGCGATTATTTATACTTTGTGCTTGATAGAAAGGCGAAAAAACACATTTTTTCAAAAACCTTAAGCGAGCACAACCAAAATATAGGAAAATAGAGCTAGAATTTGCGGCAAATGCCTAAAATACAACGAGATTTAATAAAGAAAGTGATAAATTTTAAAAAACTAAAAGGGCTAAAATGAGTGACATTATCTGGACCAAAACTGACGAAGCACCGCTTTTTGCAAGCTACTCTCTTTTTCCTATCGTAAAGAGCTTTTTATCTCGTGCTGGCATTAGCATAACAAGGGCTGATATTAGCCTAGCTGGGAGAATTTTATCTCTTTTTAGCAAAGAGCTTGGACTAAATAAGGCCGATGAGCTAGAACTTTTGGGCGAACTGACCGCTCACAAAGAGGCAAATATCATAAAACTGCCAAACATCTCAGCTACGCTCGTTCAGCTAAAAGCGGCTATTGATGAGCTAAGAAGCAAGGGCATAAATGTGCCTTTTTATCCAGATGAAATCATCACAGACTACGACGAAGAGGTTGCTAAAAAATACCAAAAAGTGCTTGGCAGCGCGGTTAATCCAGTTCTTAGACAAGGAAACTCAGATAGAAGAGTCTTGCCACCAGTTAAAGAATTTGCCAAAAAACATCCACATAGCAACGGTGACTGGGATAAGGCAAATAAGACAAAAATTTGCTACATGCAAAAGGGCGATTTTTATGAGAATGAGCGCTCTATTATTGCTAGTAAAGATGAGAAATTTTATATAAATTTTGTGAGCACGGATGGCAAAAAAGAGCTTTTAAAAGAGCTTGCCATCCAAAGCGGCGAAATAGTTGATGCCACATATTTAAGTGTAGATGAGCTAGATAAATTTTATGTAAGCTGTTTTGAAGAGGCAAAAAAAGAGAATTTGACCTTGAGCCTGCACCTAAAATGTACGATGATGAAGGTTAGCGATCCAGTCATCTTTGCTCACGCGATAAAAAGTTATTTTAAAGAGGCTTTTGAGCTATTTGGTGAAGAGTTTAAAACTCATAGCGTGGAGGCAAAAAACGGCTTAAAAGATATGTTTTCTAAAATTTCAACTCTTAAAAATAAAGATGAAATTTTGGCTAAATTTGATGAAATTTTTAGCAAAAAGGCAAAAATTTGGGCATTAAATGAAAGTGCTAGCAACTTTGATGTGCCAAATGACGTTATCATCGATGCCTCCGTGCCTGCGCTTATTAGAAATTCTGGCAAGGTAAAAGATAGAAGTGGCGAGCTAAATTTCTCGCTTTGTATGATCCCAGATAGAACATACGCTAGGGTTTATGAGGCTTGTGTAGCGGACTTTAAGGAGCATGGCGCGCTTGATGTGAGCAAGATCGGTAGCGTAGCAAACGTGGGGCTCATGGCTAAAAAGGCTGAGGAGTACGGCAGCCACGATAAGACTTTCATCGCAAAAGAAGATGGAGAATTTGTAGTTTTTGATGAGGCTGGTGAGAGTGTCTTTAAATTTAGCGTCAAAAAGGGCGACATTTTTAGGATGACTCAGGCAAAGGATGATGCGATAAATGCGTGGTTCGAGCTTGCTTTAAAAAGAGGCGAAATCTCAAAAGATGAGCTTATATTTTGGCTAGATAGTAGCCGTGTTCACGATAGAAATTTGATAGCTAAATTTGAAAAATTTAGAGAGAAATTTGCTAGCGCTGGCGTAAAATTTGAAATTTTAAACTACGAGCAAGCGACTGCAAAAACGCTTAGCTTGATAAGAGCTGGCAAAGATGTCATAGGCGTCACTGGTAACGTTTTAAGAGATTATTTAACCGATCTTTTCCCGATCTTTGAGCTAGGTGGCAGCTCAAAAATGCTCTCAGTCGTGCCGCTACTTGCTGGTGGAGCGATGTTTGAGACGGGCGCTGGTGGAACGGCTCCAGCGCTTGTAAAAGAGCTAAAAGAGAAAAACCATCTACTTTGGGATAGCCTCGGCGAGTTTTTAGCGCTTAGTGCTTCGCTCGAGCATTTAGCGTTTGCTAAGCAAAAAAAAGAGGCAAAAGAGCTAAGTGATGCGCTAAATAGAGCGGTTGCTAGCTATTTGGACGAAAACAAAACGCCAAACGCCACTCTTGATACCAGAGAATCGCACTTTTATTTGGCACTTTTTTGGGCAAGAGAAATGGCAAAAAGTGGTGGAATTTTAAGTAAAATTTTTGAAAATTTAGCAGACGAGCTAGAGAAAAATGAGAGTGAAATTTTAAAAGATATAAGACAAGATGATGGCGCAAGCGTGGAATTTGGCGGATATTATTTGCCAGATGAAACAAAAGCAAATGAGGTCATGAGACCAAGTAAAATTTTAAATCAAATAATAGGATGAGAAAATGAAAATAAGTATAGTTGGAGCTGGAAACGTCGGTGCGAGCATAGCTTATGCGCTTTGCATGAGAGAAGTTTGCGATGAGATCGCGCTTGTGGATATATTTGGTGATGTGGCACGTGCAAAAGCGATCGATCTAGCGCAGTCAAGCTGCGTTTTTAATGCTAAAACTACCGTTTGCGGTGGCGATGACTTTATGCTAATAGAGGGCAGTGATATCGTAGTGGTAACTGCTGGAAGCCCAAGAAAAGAGGGTCAAACAAGAGAGGACTTGCTCCTTAAAAATGCCGTAGTCGTAAAACAAACAGCTCAAAATATCGCAAAATTTGCACCAAATGCGGTGATAATCGTCGTGACAAATCCGCTTGATGTGATGGTCTGGACGGCTCATAAATTTAGTGGTTTTAGCAAAAATAAAGTGATCGGCATGGCTGGTGAGCTTGATGGGGCAAGATGCAGATATGAGCTAGCGCTTCTAAAAGACAAGGACGCAAAAGGGCTAAAGACAAAGATAATTGGCGCTCACAACGACGAGATGATCGTATCTGCTAGTAACATTAGCGAAAATTTAAACGAAAATGAGCTAGCAACTCTTAAAAAAGAGACAAGCACAGGTGGCGCAAAGATCGTTAAACTCCTTGGCACTTCAGCTTACTACGCACCAGCAGCTGCAGTTGTGAAAATGTGTGAAGCGATCATGGGCAAGAGTGATGAAATTTTAAGTGCTAGCGTGCTTCTTGATGATGAGCTAAGTTGCGGCAGGCTAGTAAGGCTTGGACGCGAGGGCTTAAAAGAAATTTTAGAGCTAAATATAAATGAAAGTGAGCAAGAGCAGCTAAGTAAAAGCGAAGCTGATATTAGAAAAAACATTAAATTTTTAAAAGAAAATTTGGATTAGGAATATAGATGATAATAAAAGAAAATGTACCTGTTTGGGTCGATGAGAGCAGGTGTAAAGCCTGTGATGTCTGCGTGAGCTACTGCCCAGCAGGCGTGCTAGCGATGAGGCTTGAGCCAAAAGCAGTGCTTGGTAAGATGATAGAGGTCGTCTATGCTGACTCATGTATAGGCTGTCGCGACTGCGAGCTTCACTGTCCTGATTTTGCTATTTATGTGGCTGAAAAAGGCTTTAAATTTGCAAAGCTAACGCCTGAGAGCAAAGAGCGAGCTGCAGCCGTAAAGGCAAATAAATTTGCAAAGCTTGGAGAGAGCGCATGAGAGAGATAGTATCAACTGGAAATGCCCTAGTAGCAAGGGCTGCGGTCGAGTGCGGCTGTAACTTCTTTGGCGGATATCCGATCACTCCAAGTAGCGAGATCGCACACGAGCTAAGCGTGCTTTTGCCAAAACATGGCGGCACATTTATACAAATGGAAGATGAGATAGCTGGAATTTCAGTTTCTCTTGGCGCAAGTGCGAGTGGTGCTAAGGCAATGACTGCTAGCTCAGGACCTGGAATTTCACTAAAGGCTGAGCAAATTGGCCTTGGCTTTATCGCTGAGATACCGCTTGTCATCGTAAACGTAATGCGCGGTGGCCCTTCAACTGGCTTGCCAACCCGCGTCGCACAAGGCGATATCTTGCAGGCCAAAAACCCAACTCACGGCGATGTAAATATGATAGTACTAGCGCCTAGCAGCCTAGAGGAGTGCTATACGCAGACAGTTCGAGCGTTTAACCTTGCAGCTAGGTTTATGACGCCAGTTATGCTGCTACTTGATGAGACGATAGGACACATGCAAGCAAGGGTGCGTTTGCCAGAGATTAGCGAGCTAGAAATTTATAAAAGAAAAGAATTTAGCGGCGAGCCAAAAGAGTATAAACCTTATGAGGCCGCACCAGATGAGCCAGCCACGCTAAATCCTTTCTTTAAAGGCTATCACTACCATATCACTGGGCTTCATCATGGTGCTACTGGCTTTCCAACAGAAGATGGAAAGATCGTTGAATACTCTATGAATAGGCTATTTAATAAGATAAATTTACACGTAGATGAGTGCGAGAAATATGAAGAGTTTATGCTTGATGACGCTGAAATTTGTATCATCGCCTTTGGTAGTGTGGCTCTCTCAGCCAAGCAAGCGATATTAAATTTACGTGAAAAAGGGCTAAAAGTAGGGCTGTTTAAGCCACTCACACTTTTTCCAGCTCCAGCTAAAAAGCTAAAAGAGATATCAAATAAATTTAATAAAATTTTAGTCTGCGAGCTAAATTTAGGTCAGTATAGTGGCGAAATTTCAAAAATCATATTAAGAGATGACTTTGCAAAACTGCTAAAAGCAAACGGCAGACCGATAAGTCCAAGCGAGATCGAGGCAAAGATAGGAGAAATTTATGGCTTTTAATTATGATAAATATTTACGAACAGATAAAATGCCTACTCTTTGGTGCTGGGGTTGCGGCGACGGCGTCATACTAAAGGCGCTCATCCGAGCTATCGATACCATGGGCTGGGACATGAATGACGTTTGCGTAGTCTCAGGCATAGGCTGTTCTGGCCGCTTTAGTGGATACCTCGACTGCAATACCATTCACACAACTCACGGCAGAGCCGTAGCCTACGCCACTGGCGTAAAGATGGCAAATCCAGATAAACACGTCATCGTGGTAACTGGCGATGGCGACGGGCTAGCGATCGGAGGCAATCACACGATACACGGATGCCGCCGAAATATCGGGCTAAATCACATCTTAATCAACAACTTCATCTACGCGCTAACCAACTCGCAAACCAGCCCAACCACGCCAAAGGGCATGTGGACGGTCACAGCACAATACGGCAATATCGATCCTAGCTTTGACGCCTGTAAGCTCGCAACCGCCGCAGGTGCTAGCTTTGTCGCGCGTGGTAGCGTCATCGAGCCAGAGAAGCTCACAAAGCTCTTTGTAGAGGGCTTTAGCCACGATGGATACAGCTTTTTTGATGTATTTTCAAACTGCCATATAAATTTAGGTCGCAAGAACAAAATGGGTGAGGCGGTGAAAAATTTAGAGTGGATAAAGGGCCGCACGACGAGCAAGGTCAAATTTGATATGTTAAGCGATGAAGAAAAAAAGGGCATTTTCCCACTTGGCGTGCTTCATAAAGATGAAGAAAAGATCGAATACACCAAAGCTTACGACAAGGTAAGAAAGGCTGCTATGAGCGGAGAGAAGATAAATTTTGAGGAGCTAGCATGAAGTCACAATTAAGATTTGTCGGCGTTGGCGGGCAGGGCGTCATATTAGCAGGCGAGATCCTCTCAGCTGCTAAGATAAAAGCAGGCGGATACGGCGTCAAGGCATCTACCTACACATCTCAGGTACGTGGCGGTCCAACGAAGGTCGATATTATCCTTGATGGGAAGGAAATTTTATATCCTTATGCAAACGAGGGCGAGATAGACTTTATGCTTGCCACTGCGCAGATAAGCTACGATGCCTTTAAAAGTGGTGTGAAAGAGGGCGGTGCGATCGTAGTTGAGCCAAATTTGGTAAAAGTAAGCGACGAGGATAAAAGTCACTGGAAAATTTATGAAATTCCTATTATTTCTATCGCAAAAGACGAGGTTGGTAACGTCATCACTCAAAGCGTCGTCGCTCTTGGCGTGGCGGTGGCTATGAGTAAATGTATGGATGAAAATTTAGTGCGTGAAGAGATGCTAGCAAGCGTGCCTGAAAAGGTTAAAGAGGCAAATGCCAAAGCTTACGAGCTAGGTCTAAAATACGCAAAAGAGCTTTTAAAATAAATTTTGGCTAATTTTTAGCCAAAATTTCTACTATAAACAGAAAAATCAATTATTACTTTTCTTAAAATTTTAAGCATAACTTGTCGATATAAAAGATTATATTTATAGTATTTATTTATCTTATCAAAGCTATGAAATTTTTAAAAAATAGTCCTTATAATGCCTTATTTTAGCTTTCTTAAATAAAATATATTTTTAAATATTTAATAAATTAATAAATTATATTTAAGATTTGTTTTAGTAACATTTCAGATGTAAAATTTTTGTAAAAGGGGTGAAAATTGAGTTACAAAATCTCAGTTGCAACATGTGCTGCACTCTTGATGTGCAGTGGTTTTTTAAGTCAAGTTTTTGCTGTGCAAACGACAAAGCTTGAGGGCGTTGAAGTAAATTCAGTCGGTGACAACATCAGCGAGAGCGGCATCGATGAAGGAATTTTAAACAAAAGAGTGGCAAGCGGTCCTTTGGCTGACAAAAAAGTTATAGATATGCCTTATCAAGTAAATACGATCTCAAAAGAGGTTCTTGATAACCAAGGTGTTCAAGGTTTTGAAGAAGCAGTTAGATACTTCCCTTCAGCACAAATTCAATATCGTGGTGGAGCTGAGATCGGTCGTCCACAAACTCGTGGTTTTCAAGGTAGTGTAATCGGTAATGTCTTTTGGGATGGCTTTTATGCTGCATCAACTACAGCTATACCTATGGCTATGTTTGAGAGCCTTCAAGTGCAAAATGGACTTGCTGGCTCACTTTATGGTGCTGGTGCGCCTACAGGGTATTTTAGTTACTCTCGTAAGCGCCCAGTTTCACTTCAAAACATCATCTGGACTGATTACAGCTCAAGATCAAATTTAGGCGTAGGTCTTGATACTTCAAATAAATTTGAAAAAGTTGGATATAGAGGCGTCTTTTACTACTCAGGTGGTGAAAAGAATGCCAAAGATAGTAAATTCTCTCGTCGCTTAGCCTCACTTGGACTTGATTTTTACCTTACAGAGAATTTAACACTTGAGACAAACTTTAGCCATTACGAGCATGAAAATTCTGGAATGCCAGGTGGATTTAGTATGCCAGTATCAAACGGAGTGGCAAAATTTGATGTGCCAAGCCCTGTAAAAGATACTAAAAGGGGACTTGGTCAGACTTTTGGGGGTAATTATCTAAAAACTCAAACAGCTAGTGTAAAGTTAAAATACGCTCCAACAGATAACTGGTATTTTGAAGGTGGCTATCAGTGGCAAAATGCTTTAAGAAATATGTATGGTCCTAGTAATACTTTTTTAAATAGTGACGGCAAATTTAATGTAAAAGAAGATTATACTCGTAGCGGTGCTTCTGGTAAATTTCAAGTCCATAGTTGGTTCGCCAAAGCTAACACCAGTTTTGAAACAGGAAGCATAGTACATAACGTAGGTTTAGCAACTAATGGATATAGATTTAAAATCTATTCTGGAAAAACTACTGGTGACAAAAAAGATTACGGTAATTCTTATTTAAGCAACCCAGTAGTGTTTAATGATACTCATGTAAATAGAGGTGATGGTTTATATAAATCAAGATACTCTGATACTAAAAACGTAGTATTGGTAGATGATATAGCTTTAAACGATAAATTTAGCACTATCTTATCTTTCTCAAATTCATGGTTTCAAAGCAATGTCATAAATAAAAATACTGGCAAAAAGACAAAAACTTATGATAAAAACGGACAAAGTTATGCGGTCAGTTTTGTTTATAAGCCTATTGAAAATTTAAATCTTTATACAACTTACGCAGACAGTATCTCAGATGAACAATCGTCATACACATTTCCAAACTCACATCCAAGACGAGGAGAAATGATCGTAATAGAACCTATCAGAAGCAAACAATATGAGATCGGTGCGAAAACTAGACTAGGTGAGCTTGATCTATCAGCTGCGATCTTTGAGATCAAACGTCCAGTAGCATATCTAGTTGGTAGTGGAGCAAGTGCTGATTTTAAAGTTCAAGGCACACAAAGAAACCGCGGCTTTGAGCTAACTACTGGTGGAAAACTTGTTGATACATTAAGTATGTATGGTGGCTTTACACTTCTTGATGCTAAGATAAAAAATGCTAAAGACGGCGTGTCTGAGGGTAAAACAGTTATCGGTGAGCCAAAAATTCAAGCAAATGTCTTGTTTGACTATGCTGTGCCAAACACAAACAAACTTGCATTTACAACAAATTTTCACTACACAGGCAAGCGCTACATCGACAATGCCAACGCTCATAGCGTAAATGGCTACTTTACAACCGATCTTGGTGCTAGATACACTACAAAAGCTTGGCTAGGCAAAGAGACAACTATAAGATTTAACATAAATAACCTCTTTGATAAAAAATACTGGGCAGGAATGTTCCCGTCTGACGTAGATGGTGGAGGCAATGGAAGACCTACAACTTCGCTTTTCTTAGGACAAAGCAGAACCTTCATGCTTTCAGCTCAAGTTCAATTCTAAAACCAAAACTAAAGCCAAATTTATTTTGGCTTTAGGCTCTTTAAATTTGCCCTTTTTGTAGGGCAGATTTAAATAACCAAAGGGAGAGAGATGCAAGGGCTGGTTGATTATCAAGCGATTTTGGAGAGAGTGTTTTTGCCTACTTTACAAAAAGTAAAAGGCAAAGATGGCGGCGTAAATTGGGATGATTTCGCAGATATGTATAACGAGATGACTGGCATGGAGACAGCCTCTACACTAAATTTACTCTCAAATCTGCCTATCACAAAAGATGACAGCGTGCTTGATGTGGGGTGTGGTCCAGCAAGGCTTAGCGTGCCACTTGCAAAGCTAGCAAAGAGCGTTAGCGCGCTAGATCCGTTTGCAAAAATGCTTGAATATGCCAAAAAAAATGCAAAAGAGGCTGGGGTAAAAAATATAAATTTCATCCAAAAAGACTGGAGTGATGAGCAGAGTTTAAAGGATTTACCAAAACATGACATCGTGCTAGCATCACGCTCAGTTGGGCTTTTTGATATAAAAAAGCTTTGCAGATTTGCTAAAAAATATGTCGTGATGACCTCATTTTTGCCAGATCATCCAAGCCTAAAAGATATCTGGCAAGACTTCTTAAAAGGGATAAAAGATGAAAACGAGGCAGGACTAAGTGACAGGAGATTTGGATATAACTTTATCTTTAATATCGCCTACGACATGGGAGCAAATCCAAATTTAAAGATAATAGACACCACTTACGAGAGGGATTTTGCTAGCCTTGAAGAGGCGTTTGACCACTTTAAATTTGTCGGCAAGATCGCGCCCGAAAAAGAAGAAATTTACAAACGAAACGTAGAAAAGTATCTTACTAAAACAAATGACGGCTTTAAATTTAAAAGAGAAACCAAGAGCTATCTTATCTGGTGGGACGTGCGGGAGATAAAATTTGAGTAGCCAAAAGATCATTTTTGCATTATTTGCGCTACTTTTGTTGGTGCTCTTTTTTTCTCTAGGCATCGGACGCTACGAGATAAGTTACGCTCAAATTTTTGAGTTTATAAGATCAGCTATTTTAAACGAGCAATCAAGCGACGAGCAAGGATATACGGTCTTTACGCTCATTCGTTTGCCAAGGGTGCTTTTTGCCATCTTAGTTGGTGCAGCGCTTGCTAGCTCTGGAGCTGTCTATCAAGGTCTTTTTAAAAATCCTTTAGTCTCGCCTGACATCCTTGGCGTCTCAAGTGGCGCAGCTGTGGGAGCAAGCGTGGCTATCATCTTAAATTTCAACTACATAGGCGTGCAGCTTAGCGCCTTTGGCTGCGGTCTTTTTGCTGTTTTTGCTGTCGTTTTTATAAGCAGCGTCATCGCAAAGGGCAGGCTAAATTTACTCGTGATGGTGCTAACTGGCATCGTCATCTCATCTCTTTTTGGAGCGCTTAGCTCGCTCATAAAATTTCTAGCTGACAGCGATGATAAATTGCCAGAAGTTACTTTTTGGCTGATGGGAAGCCTTGCAAGAAGCGGCGGATATAAAAATTTGGCTCTGCTTTTTTGCGTAGTTATGATCTGTCTTGTGCCACTTTTTATGCTTCGCTACAAGCTAAATACGCTTAGTTTTGGCGAAGAAGAGGCTAGGGCGATGGGGCTAAATGTGAAATTTTACAACATCATAATCATCATCGCCTCGACACTTCTAACCGCTACTTGCGTATCATTTTGCGGTATCGTGGGCTGGGTGGGGCTTGTCATCCCTCACATCATGCGCTTTGTCGTGGGAGCAAATTTCATCACGCTCTTTCCAGCTTCGCTGCTTGGCGGAGGGCTATTTTTGCTTATAGTCGATACCACTTCACGCAGTCTAATGGCAAGTGAGATCCCACTTGGCGTCATCACTTCGCTAGTTGGCGCGCCTCTTTTTGTCTATCTGCTCTATAAGAGCAAAAAGGGTTTTGCGTGAAATTTGAGATAAAAAATTTAAGCTGCGGCTACGATAAAAAGGTCGTTATAGAAAATTTCAATGCAAATTTACAAGATGGCGACATCTTTTGCCTGCTTGGTAGCAACGGCGTTGGCAAAACGACGACGTTTAAGACGATACTTGGCTTTTTAAAGCCACTTGGGGGAGAAATTTTAATAGACGGCAAAGACGCGCTAAAGATGAGCGAGAAAGAGCGAGCAAGCTTTATAAGCTACGTCCCGCAAGCTCACACTCCGCCATTTGCTTTTAGCGTTTTTGATGTGGTGATGATGAGTGCAAATGCAAGACTTGGTATATTTGAGCGGCCTAGCAAAAAGGATGAAAAGATAGCGCTAGATGCGCTAAAGACGCTAAATTTAGAGAGCTTTAAAGATAAAATTTACACCGATCTAAGTGGTGGCGAGCGGCAAATGGTGCTGATAGCTAGAGCATTAGCACAACGCTCAAAGGTGATGCTACTTGACGAGCCAACGGCAAATTTAGACTTTGGCAATCAAATGCGAGTTTTAAAAGAGATAAAAAAGCTTGCAAAGCAAGGCTATATCATCATCCTCACCTCTCATCAACCAGAGCAGGTCTTTTATCTAAATGCAAAGGTCGCGATGCTTGGACGAGATAAAAACTACATCTACGGCGAGGCTAGCAAGGCTATGAGTAGCGAAAATTTAAAGAAAATTTACGGCGTAGATATACGAGTGGTGAAAAATATCATCGATGAGCGCGAGCATTACTCTTGCGTGATGGTGGATTGAAAGGAGAAGATATGTTTAAGAAAATTTTACTTTTAGTTTTTCTGCTTGTTAGTTTGCAAGCAAGAGTGGTGTTTGATAGCGACAATAAAAAGGTAGAAGTGCCTGACGTGATCGAGCGTGCGACGCCTTTAATAGGGGCATTTGTGCAGGTTTCTGCGATGCTTGGCAACGAGGATCATATAATTAGTGGTGCGCCAAAACTACCTCCACTTATGTCAAAAATTTTCCCAAAAATAAAGAGCAACGATAACAAAAGTGGCATGCTAAGCAGCAGCGTCGAGACTATCATCGCGTCAAAAACGCAAGTTGTTTTTGGGCCAATTGGTATGATGTTTGATGAAAACAGCAAAGCTCAGTTAGAGAGCGCTGGCATCGCAGTTGTGAAGATAGATAAATTTCAAAGCATCAAAGAGATACAAGATAGCTTTAGCAAGATCGCTGAAATTTGGGGCAAAAAGAGTGTAAAAAGGGCGCGTGAGTTTAATGACTATTTTAACGACAACATAAAATTTGTAAGCCAAAAAACGGCAAATTTAACGCCAAAAAAGAGAGTTTTGGTGCTTAACTATAGCTCTGGAAACTTTAATACCATTAGCTCAAAGGATATCGGCGCAGAGTATATTAGCATGGCTGGTGGTATAAATTTAAGCTCAGAGCTAAGTGATGGGGATTTTAAAATTTCAAAATCAATAAACGAAGAGCAAGTCATCATCTTTAACCCAGACATAATCATCACAAATTCACAAAAAAGCGCTGATGCTATCGCTAAAAACGCATCATTTACCAAGCTAAAAGCTGTGCAAAATGGAAAAATTTTTGTAGTGCCAAGTGGCGTTTATCTTTGGAGCGTAAGAAGTGCTGAAGGTGCGCTTTATCCGCTTTGGCTGGCTAAGACATTTTATCCAGAGCAATTTAGCGATCTAAATTTAGAGCAAAAAACAAAAGAGTTTTACGAGAGATTTTATAACTACAAGCTAAGTGATAGCGAGCTAAAAGAAATTTTGCACCCAAAGGGTGAATTTTGATAATAGGACAAAAATAAGGTTATTTATTATACTTAATATATTTATTTAAGTATAAAAGTAAATTTATCTTTCTAATATCCTAAAAAAGAGCTTCTAAAGCTTAAAAACTCAAAAATAAAAATAAACTTCAAATCGGTAGAAATTTTTATATATCTTATAAAATTTTCTACCATTAAATTTATATAAACCGCCTCAAAAAGCCTATTTTATCCTTTTTGATTTTAATATCAGCTCTCATTTCTTAATCTAAAATAAATCTTTATGTTTCTTTTAAGTAAATTTAATGTAATGTTTCATTATTAATTATTTAATTAATGTAGTCGTTTTAAAAAATATTAAGAAATGAACTGGCGGTGCGTTTTAAACGCTAAAAATTTACTAAGATAGGAAGTTATCAATGAGTGAAAAATTTACCAGAAGAGAATTTCTACAAAGTGCCTGTATCAGCGTAGGTGCGCTGGCTACAACGGCTGGTGCGACCAATGTTTTTGCTGGTGAGTTGCCAAAGGGCAATGAAAGTGGCTTGCCATCTGTTGATGTGCTAATAATCGGCTCTGGTGGTGCCGGACTTCGTGCGGCAACAGCCGTTCGCAAGCAATATCCAAACTCAACCGTCGTTGTCGCTACAAAGATGATGCCATCTCGCAATGCAACCTGTATGGCGGAGGGCGGAATAAACGGCGTTACCGACTTTAGTAATGGTGATAGCTTCAAGCTTCACGCTTATGACACAGTTAAAGGTGCGGCTTATCTTGCCGATCAAGATGCAGTTGTGAAATTTTGTGAGGCAGCAGGCGCGGTCATCCACGAGCTAGACCACAATGGCATGCTCTTTTCTCGTATAGATAATGGCGACGTATCCCGTAAAGATAATGGCGATGTTGCGTTTCGCTTCATGGGTGGTGCTAGTAAAAAACGCTGTAACTACGCAGCTGATAAAACTGGCCACGTTTTGATGCACGCCTGTCTTGACGACGCTATCACAGCTGGCGTTAAATTTCTAATGGATCATGAGCTACTTGAGATCGGTCTTGAGGATGGCAAGGTTGAAGGCGTCGTTCTTCGCAACATCCAAGATGGTCAAATTTACCCAGTTCTTTGCAAATCTCTTGTCATCGCAACTGGCGGATACACTAGAATTTTCTATAACCGCACATCAGTTCCATTTATAGCAACTGGTGATGGCATCGCTGCTGCGCTTAAAGCAGGTCTTAGTTTTGAAGACCCTGAGATGCTTCAGTTTCACCCAACTGGCGTTCAAAATGGCGGCACACTAATCACTGAAGCTGCTCGCGGTGAAGGTGGATACTTGTTAAACAACAAGGGCGAGCGCTTTATGAAAAACTATCACGAAAAGATGGAGCTAGCTCCTCGTGACGTCGTTGCTCGTGCGATCGAGACAGAAATTCGCGAAGGTAGAGGCTTTGGTGAGGGCATGAGCGCTTACGTGCTTTGTGACGTTCGCCACCTTGGCAAAGATACTATTATGAAAAAGCTTCCAAAAATTCGCCATACTGCCATGCTTTTCCAAAATATCGATCTAATCGAGCAACCAGTGCCCATCCGTCCAACAGCTCACTACTCAATGGGCGGTATAGAGGTAGCTAAATTTGATGATATGAGTACAAAAATCCCTGGAATTTATGTAGGTGGCGAGGCTTCATGTGTATCTATCCACGGTGCAAACCGCCTTGGTGGAAATAGCCTAACTGACGCAGTTGTAACTGGCGATCTAGCTGGCAAAGGTGCTGGCGCTTACGCTCAAAATGCAAAATTTGCAAGCGGTAAGAAAACTTCTGAGCTAGCAAAAATGTGGCAAGATAAATTTAAAGCCATAGCAACAGGCGATGGCGGAGTGAACGATATGTACGCACTTCGTGAAGAGCTTGGTAAAAATAACTGGGATCTAATGGGTATCTTTAGAACTGGTGCAAAACTTGATCAGCTCTCTAAAAACCTAGAAGCTATCCAAGCAAAATATGACACCCTTAAAGTGCCAAATCAAAACCCAGTCATGAACACAGCATTTACTGACTATGTCGAGCTTGGCAACCTTATACTTCTTTCTCGTGCAGCATGTCTTGCAGCGCAAAATCGTCTTGAGAGCCGTGGCGCTCACACAAGAGAGGACTATCCAAAAAGAGATGATGTAAATTTCTTAAAACACAGCATAGTCACACTAAAAGACGGCAAGCTTGAACTTAGCTACAAAGACGTTGTGACAGGCATATTTTCACTTGATGGCAAGAAGCCAGAGTAAGGAGCTAGGATGAAAATTATTATCGACCGTTTTGACGGAACTAAAAAATATGAATCAACTTATGAGCTAACAAATGAAGAGATCAAAGGCAAAACTCTTTTAACAGTGCTTCTTGATATCAAACAAAAAAAGGATGCGACGTTAAATTTCACAGCATCTTGCCGCTCAGCGATATGTGGAGCGTGTGCTGTTAGAGTAAATGGTTACTCATATCTAGCCTGTGATACAAAGATGAACGAGCTTTTGGCGGAGTATGACAATCCAGAGAGCATAAGAATTTCTCCACTTGGAAATTTCAGGGTCATCTCTGATCTTATGGTTGATTGGGAGCCAAGTATCGAAAATTTACGCAAAATCAAGCCTAGCATCACTGCTAAGTCAGAATTTAGTGCAGAAAAAGGCTGTAAGCAAAGTCAAAAAGAGTACGAAAAAGTAGCACTTGAATGGGACTGCATACTTTGCGGAGCGTGCGCTAGCGAGTGTAATAAACTTGAAGCTGATGCGAGCGATTATATGCAGACATTTGTCTTTGTGCATGCTTATAGAGCGGCATTTGACTCACGTAGTAAAGATCCTATGCCGCATCTAAAACCAGCTATCGATAATGGCCTTTGGATGTGTGTAAAATGCCAAGAGTGCGCTGATCGCTGTCCAAAAGGCATAAGCGCATGCAAAGATATAACTGATCTTCGCATTATGGCTATACAAAAAGGTTTTGATGATGGCATGGGGCCAGATCACGCTGAGGCATTCTTAACTGATCTAGTTGATGGCTCAGGCAGACTAAATGAGATCAAGCTTGCACTTCGCTCTGAGGGAGTGTTTAGAAATATGGGCAAAATGGATATCGCTGCAAATTTAATGCTTGCAGGTAAGATGAATCCACTTCATATTTTCGGCGAAGAGGACATAGAAGGACATGATGATCTAGTAAAAATGATAAATGCGGCTCGCAAAGCTGCTAGTAAGGAGTAATTATGCAAAACGAATTCGCTTTTTTTCCAGGATGCGTACTCTCTCAAGCAGCTAAAGAGGCTAAGATGTCGCTTGAGGCTATCGCTCCGATACTTGGCTGGAAGCTTCACGAGATAAAGGGCTGGAGCTGCTGTGGGGCTCAACAAGCACAAGACGTAGATCCTATCGCTACGCTTGTGGCAAATGCTAGAAACATAGCGCTTGCAGAGCAGATGAATATGCCGATGCTTACGACATGCTCAACTTGTATGCTAACTCTAACAAGAGCTAAAACTACACTTGATAAGGGTGCAAAGGACCGCATAAATACTTTTTTGGCTGAGGGCAATATGAAATATAATGGCTCAACCGAGATCACAAGCCTTCTTTGGGTGCTTTATCAAAACGTAGAAACGCTAAGAGCAAAGGTTGTTAAACCACTTAGTGGGCTAAAAGTAGCGCTATTTTACGGCTGCCACAGCCTAAGACCTGAAAAAGATCTTCACAATAGAGAAAGCTCAGTCAATCCAAAGAGCTTTGAAACTGTTGTAGGCGCACTTGGCGCTACTATTGTACCATTTGAGAAAAGACTTGACTGCTGCGGATTTCACGCTAGTTATCCAGCCGGCACATCTGTAAGAAAAATGTCAAGCCAGATCGTAAATAACGCTGATGAAAACGGCGCTGACGTAGTTGTCACACCATGCCCACTTTGTCAAATGCAACTTGACATCTACCAAGAGAGATATCAAGATGAAAACCATTCAAACGTGAGAAAGCCAATCATTCACCTATCTCAGCTTGTAGGTCTTGCACTTGGACTATCTGTTGAAGATCTTGGACTTGATCTAAACATCATCGACGCTACCAAGATAGCGTAAATTTTATCCCACGTCTTTTGGCGTGGGAAATTCTTAAAATTTATTTTTCTATTACAAACAAAGCAAATTTGGCATTTTATAAAAATTTTAATTTATTTTTTAATATAAAAATGGGTCAAAAATAATAAAATTTATTATACAAATTCTTTTATTTATATAAAATATTTTTTAGCTATAATCGCGTGAAATTTTAAATGGATTGATTATTAAATTTAAAGGACTAAATATGCAAAACGTTGGTATAGTCGCAAAAATAAGTGGAAAAGTATTTGTAAAACGCAATGGAAAGTTGATCGCACTAAAACAGGGAGATGAGATATTTTTAGGCGACGAGATCATAACACAAAGTAGTGGTGATACAGTCGTTATAAATTTCTATCACGCTTCGCCTATTGCGCTACTTGAGCCCCAAACTATCGTCATCACAAAAGAGCTATCAAAAGCAAATTTTAATACGCAAGGCAGCGAAGCCCAGATAGAAGAAGATAAGAGAAATTTTCTTGTTGAGAATGAAGAAACAAAAAACAAAAGCGAAGACGACAGCTCTCATAACGCAAGTCATAGTTCTCATGGCTCAAACCACGGTAGTAGCTTTGCAAGCATAAATGGTTTAAATTTTGATACACAAGGTCATATCTCAAATATTATTAGTGTTGATGGTGGTGCGGTTGTACTGCCAGTCATATTAAAAGAGTCGGCATTGGCACATAGGTCTATTAGCGGTGCGGTAGCAGCGGTAGAGCAAAAAGAGAGCGCTCCGGTTATTGCAGCACCAAGTGTTAGAATTTTAAAAGACATTGATGGTGACGGCTATATAAATATTGCAGAAGCAGGCGGTGATCCAAATCATACAAATATAGCAGTTGCTTTTAATAATGACTTTAAGCCAAATGATAAAGTGACATTAGAAGTCATAAACAACGGTGTAAAGACCATACTTGTTTATAAGGTTGATCAAGCTGGTACAAGCGTGATAAATATAAATAATCCAAGTGAAATTTTACCTATTGTGCCAAATGCTACGAACCCAGAGCAAAAAGAATTTATCATTCCAAGTGTCACTGTCGCTCCAAATGCTACATTTAGTGTAAATTCTAGTATCGCCCTGGCAAATGGCACTAGCTCATCTGTGGCAAATGTAGCCACAAGTGTTGACACTATTACTCCTGCTCTTGCTTTTACAAAGATAGTTTTGGGTAAAGATTTAAACCGAGATGGCGTCATAGATGCAAGCGAAAATAGCTTTAATCCAGCAATTAGCACACCAAGTGATGATGCAAAGGTCATCTTATCACCAAATATGAAAATAGGCGACAAGATAAAACTAACTACCACTGATCCTGACGGAACTTTACATGAAAAAGTGCTGGTTAAAACATCTGGTAATATGCTTGTAGATAAAGAGAGCGGTGAGAGCTATCCGCTTATAAGTGAAAGTGGTGGAAATGTCGGTTTTAATGTAGCAAATGCGGTTAAAATTTCATCTTCAACTCCAACAAATGTAAATATCCAAATGATAAGTAAGTCGGGTAATCCAGGTGCAACTGAAACCGTAACCATAGCAAACAATAACAACCCAATCGCTGTTTTTACGCTTGATGAGAATAAAGATGGCATGATAAATTTGGCCGAGCTCGCAAAAAGTGGTAGCGCGGCCTTAATGATAGATATTTATGTGCCAAACAATGCTACAGCTGGCGACAAGATCCGTATCAAAGTTGATGATCCAGCTAGCACACCAACAAGCGTAACAAAGACATATACCATCTCATCTGACGGACTTACTGCTACGCTTGATGGTGGAACGGAGATTATCCCTATAGAAAATGGCAAGATAACAATTGCTGATCCAACAAACTCGAGCGATCCAAGCATAAAAAGACTAAGTACGACGATCATTGATGGTACGACTGGCACTCCAAAAGCTTCAAGTGTAAGTGAAATTTCAAGCGATACAGTTGCACCTATTAAATCCCCACATATACAGTTTGCAAAAGATAACGATAAAGATGGTGTTCTAACCAGTAAGGAGAGCGGCTTTAGCCCTGATGGTGTAAAGACACCGATAAAGATAAAAATTCCAAACGATGCAAAAGATGGTGATAAATTTGAGATAGATATCGCAGGAAGTGATGGTAAAACAGATAAAATCACTATTAAAATTTCTCAAAACGCATCTGGTGTATATAGTGCCACGAGAGATGATGGTGTGCCTATTAGTGTAAATAATGGTACCATAGAGACCACCACAAGGCTTTATGGGCTTACGACAAATTTTACAACTACATTTACTGACAAAGCTGGCAATAAAGCAGCCCCAGTCACAGACAAGATAACTCTAGATAATAGCATAAAGGTGCAGTTTGCAAGGGATAATGATGGTGATGGACTGATAGATAGTATCACAACTCCTTCTGGCTCGTCATCAACTCAAAGCGATCTTGATATCTACCTACCTAATAATACAAAACCAGGAAGCAGCATAAACGTCACGATATCAACTCCTACCATACCATCTGTTACAACAACTGTCAAATATACCATAAGTGACGATGGATTAACAGCCATACCAAGTGATGGTTCAGCACCGCTTCCAATAGCTGGTGGTAAATTTAGCATACCAGATGTTCCTATTTCTATGGATCATTCTACGCCGGTTAGAGCGACTATCACAACACCTGGCGAGGCTACGACGACTGATGGTGTCCGTGGTAGATTATTTGACTTTGGAATTTTAGAGTATATTGACGATGTAAAGCTTGCTACGCAGATAGATGGAGGAGTTATAAATATCGCAAAATACTTAAGAGCAGGAGATAATGAAAAAGTTATTCAGAAAAATAACTTTGATAATGAGAGCAAAACTATAAAAGAGTACAATATTTCTCTTACTAACGATGAGCAGCCAAATATAGTCTTTGGTGTAGACCGTGCTCCTGGAACCAAGCTTCGTTTAGCTCTTGAAGATGATCATGGTAATGCTAAAATTTTACCAAACGGACAAAACTATATAGATCTAGTTGTAGGTGCGGACAAGCGTGTAAATATGGACTTTGAAGCGCTTGGGATAAAGCTAGATGAAAGATATTCAAATATTAGAGCGACTGTTTTAAAGAGTGATGAAACAAAAGATGATGATCTCTTGGTTCGAGTCAATCTTGATGCTACTCCAGATGCGATAGGCACACCAAATGCCACGTCTAATGTTACTAGTGTAGATATTTCAGGCAGTATCGGAACCGACTCAAATGGTAACAACACTCTTAATAAAAATACCATAAATAAAGTCGATCTTTATGATTTGCTAAATTCTGTTCACAAAAGCTCGTCTCTTGATAATGCACATAGCTATTCTGAAAATTTTGCCCTATCAGCCAATAGTACCGGGGCAAATTTTATGATAAAAAATTCTGACGCTGCAGGAAACGTATCTATTAGCACTGTTACATTTATTGGCAATAGCGGTCTTGATGCTGATATGTGGTTTTACAACTACGTAGATCCGTCATGGAGAGCTAGAGTTGGTAATAATTCTGGTGTTTATAGTACGCGAGGAGGTAAGTCTATTTATAAAGACTATATGGAAATTTATTCCCCAAGTGCCTCTACTACCTATGATGTTGTGCAGTTTGCTTCAGGAACACACTATAAGACTTTGTCTAATCAAGGAAATATGCATGCGGAGGACCTAGCTAGAGTTGGTAGACATGGAGATAGTGCCTTATACGATGCGTCTAATCCATATGCACCAAAGAAATTTAGAAATGGTGTCGATACTGCTGCTGGCACTGGTAATAACATAGGCTTTGCAAATGGTGTTTTAAAAGGTAGACCCGGCAACTATACTCTTGGTGAGTCAAATCCTGTTGGTTCTGATCTTGTTATGAAGATGAATGGCTGGATATATGTAAGTGCACCTGGAATATACTCTGTAAGAGCAGCAGACTTGCATAACTATGCAGAGCTTACTATAAATGGAACGACACAAAAATTTGGAAGTCCAACAACGTATATAAACCCAGCTACAGAAGCATCATATGGTAAAAACGGTCAGTGGTGGAGTAGGGATTTTACATTTGACAAAGCTGGTTTTTATAAACTTGATATGGAGTATATGGATGGAACTGGTGAGATGAACTTATCTTTATATATGCTTCCAAAAAGTGTAGCAAACACTTATGGCCCCCAAGATCCATATCCCTCATCTATGCTAGTTGGAGCACAAGGTAGTGGTACGCATCTCTTTAGTAATAATTACGTTGAAGCACTTATTCAAAATGGACATCTAAAAAAGATAGGGACTACAAATTCTTACGAACTAAGTGACGCTAGTAAATACGGCGAATCAAATTTTGGCGATCTAGTATATCTAAGACAAGAGGGCGATATAAAAGGTGGCAACCTAGATGATGCCTTTGTTTATAGTAAGGGTAGAATGATAGATGGCAGAGGCGGCGTGGACACTCTGATAGTCGTTGATGATGTGGATTTTTCAAATTTAGATAACGTTAAAAAGATAAATAACTTTGAAAAGATCCAGCTAGGAAGTGCCGATCAGGCGGTATCTATAAAATTTAGCCCAGATGGTGTCTTTGATATTGTTGATAGCAGAAACACAAGGGATGCAAGCAATAGTGTAGCTAGTGAGAGCGTAAATACAGTGCTAAAAGTCATAGGTGACAGCAAAGACCTAGTTCAGCTTACACATGACTTTGTAAAAGCTACAAAAGCTGATGTTGCTACGCTAAATAGAAAACATAGTGTTATAGGTGACATATACAACAAAGTAGATGTTACAAGTGATGGTGATGCAGTAAATCAAGTCTATAAAGCGACATTTACTCGCCAAGAAACCATCAATGGAAATACAATAAACACAAGACACACTGTTTTTCTTGAGATACAAGATGGCGTACAGGTCGATTTATTATAAGAAATTTAAATTTATAGAAGTAGGTTAAAGCCCAAAATTTCTCTTGGGCTTTATAAATTTAGATAGCTTTTATCATCACTTTCGTTAATAGCTCTGAAAATTTAGCAGGATTTTCTAGGCTCATGCCCTCATTTAGCCTTGCCATATCAAGAAGTAAAGGCGCGATGTCGTAAATCATAGCCTCATTCTTCTCAAGTTTGGCAAAAATTTCATGATCAGCGTTGATCTCCAAGATCGGTTTAACTTTTGGAGCGTTTGCGCTTTGTCCCATTTGTTTTAGCATCTCTTGCATAGCATAATCGGGATCGTTTTTATCATAAATTAGCACCGCAGCGGAGCTTGAGAGTCTTGAGCTTAGTCTTACATCTTTTACCTCGTCTTTTAAAATTTCTTTCATTTTAACAAGCGTGTTTGCAACCTTGCTCTCATCAACCTTCTCATCACTTTTGATCTCGTCATTTATATCAGCGTGTGAGACTGATTTTAGAGGTGTTTTGTCAAATTCATTAACCATTGGCATGACGATCGTGTCGATCTCTTCGTCCATAATGAGCACCTCAATATCATTTTTCTTAAAGCTCTCAAGAAGCGGAGAATTTCTTAGCATATTTTCGTTATTGCCACTGATGTAGTAGATCGACTTTTGATCCTCTTTCATCGCTTCTTTGTACTCTTTTAGGCTGATTAGTCCATCTCTTTTTGAGCTTTTAAATAGACAAAGATCTAAAATTTGCTCTTTTTCAGCGTTAAAGCCGTAAAGTCCCTCTTTTAAAACCTTGCCAAATAGTTTGTAAAATTTTATGTATTTTTCGTGGTCGTTATCTTTTAGCTTTGTAAGCTCGCTTAAAATTTTCTTCACGCTTTGCTCTTTTACCGTTCGCATGATCGCATTTTCTTGTAAAATTTCACGGCTAACGTTTAGTGGCAAGTCCTCAACATCGATTACGCCTTTGATAAATCTAAGATACGGCGGCAAAAGCTCTTTTGCATCATCAGTTATAAAAACCCTCTTCACATATAGCTTTACGCCACTTTGATAATCAACCCTAAATAGATCAAACGGCTCGGTGCTTGGCACATAAAATAGCGTTGAGTACTCGATCTTACCCTCAGCCTTTGTGTGTATGTAAAGGAGCGGATCGCTGCTATCGTGAGAAATTTGCTTATAAAAGTCGTTGTAGTCTTGCTCTTTTAGGCTGGCTTTATTTAGCCTCCAAAGCGCATTTGCCTTGTTTATTTGCTCGTTTTTAGTCTCATAAGTGCCCTCTTTTTCGCCTTCTTTTGGAGCGACATAGCTTTGTTTATCCATAAATATAGGATAAGGAATGTGGTTTGAATACTTCTTAACTATCTCTTCAATACGCCAAGAATTTGCAAACTCATCGTCGTTTAGATACAAAATGATATCAGTACCAAAACTCTCTTTGCTGGCCTCTTCTATCTCGTAGCTTTTTGCATCAGATGTCCATTTGTAGGCCTTATCGACAAGTGCTTTTTGACTGATGACTTCGATCTTGTTTGCTACCATAAAAGCTGAGTAAAAGCCAACGCCAAATTGGCCTATTAGTGAACTATCTTTTTTTGCATCGCCGCTTAAATTTTTCATAAAGCCTTTTGTGCCGCTTCTTGCTATCGTGCCCAAATTTGCGATAAGCTCATCTTTATCCATACCGATGCCGTTATCACTAATAGTTAGTGTTTTGGCTTTTTCATCGATTTTGATATCGATCCTTGGGGTATAGTTTAGATTTTTATATTTTTCATCAGTTAAACAAAGATAGTTTAGCTTATCTAGTGCGTCGTTTGAGTTTGAAATGAGCTCTCTTAAAAATATCTCTTTGTTTGAGTAAAGAGAGTGAATCATTAAATTTAGAAGGTCATTAACCTCGGTTTGAAATTCAAATTTATCTGCCATTTTGATTTCCTTTTTTTAAATTTTTGGCAGATTATAACACAAAGTGATAAAAATATACTTAACCTTGATAGTATTACTATCAAGATTTTTAAATTAATTTTTTAAAATAATTTCAAAAAAGTTATAATTTATAAATAAAATAATAATGATAATTTATTAATTATTATTAATTATGCATTCTTGTATAAAGTTTATTTAAAATAGTGCTATAATCAAGGCTAAAATTTTTGGAAAAAGGAGACAAAATGAATTTACGAAGCATTTTGGTAAAAGTTTCAGCAACGATTGCTACGGTTTTGGCAGTATCTATGACATGTTTTGTCATATATACATCAAATATTTTAGAGCGCGAGATAAAAGATGGTGTGCTTACGACAGTAGAACAAAACGTCCAGCTTGCTATGAATACGGTTAAATTATTTGAAAAAGATAATGTAAGTAGTGCAGAGCTAATAATGAGTGTTTTTAAAGAGATGATCGGAAAAATTTCAACCAATCACCAGATGAGTAAGACTGGTAAATACGAAGCGATAGAACTAATATCTCAAAATGGTATTTTAAACAATAACTACGATATTCTAGATAAATTTAATAACGCTACAAAAGGCGGAATTTCAACCATTTTTGCAAAATCAGGTGATAATTTTTTAAGAGTTAGTACATCAGTGACGAAGGCTGATGGTAGCAGAGCTGTTGGTACAATGCTTGACAAAAGCGGTCAAGCCTATAAAAATATCATGAATAAAGATAGGTATATAGGTGTTGTAAATTTATTTGGACGCAACTATATGAGCGTTTATGATCCTATTATTGAAAATAACGAGGTAATAGGAATTTTATTTGTTGGTTATGATCCTACCGAGGGATTAAACAATATGAAAAAGACTTTTTCTGAGATGAAACTTGGTAAGCATGGATATTTTTCTCTTTACAATACTAAAACTGGTAAATTTGACTTTCATCCAACTAAGGCAGATCAAGAGCTAAGTAGTGAATTAAAAACTACTATGGATAATATTGTTAAAAAAGGAAAGGGCATTGAGCCTATTATAATTGATGGGGTTGACTGCATAGTTGCTTTTGAGTCATTTGATAAACTAGACTGGATGGTTTTAGGTTCAGCTGTTACTGATGATTTTTTAACACCACTAAAAGTAGTTAGTAAAAATTTCATCATAGCAAGTATCATAGCTACCTTACTTTTGATAGCTGTTTCAATGCTCTTGCTTAAGAAGATGGTTGCAAATCCTATTGATAGACTAGGAACAAATTTAAATGCAATAACATCTGATTTTACAATTAAAATTCCTATTTATGGTAAAGATGAGATAGCTAAGATAAGTAGAGATATAAATGATTTTATTGAAAGAATAAGGGTATTAATAAGTGATACAAAGCACCTTTCAAGCGAAAATAGCTCTGTTGCAAATGAGCTTAGTTCTACATCTCTTCAGACAGGCAAACGTGTAGAAAAATCAACTGAAATAGTAGAAGAGACAAATCAAAGATGTAAAGTAATGCAAGAAAATATGAAAGAATCTTTAGCAGTAGCTCAGGCCGGCAAAGACGATCTTCAAAAAGCAAGCACGAATATAAAAACGGCAACTGAAGCCATAAGATCGCTATCGGCACAGATTATTGACTCTGCTAATGTTGAAAATCAAATGGCTGATAAGATTGATCAGCTTAGTCGTGATGCCGAGCAGGTAAAATCAGTCCTTGTTGTTATCAATGATATAGCTGATCAAACAAATTTACTTGCTCTTAACGCAGCTATCGAGGCTGCAAGAGCAGGTGAGCACGGACGAGGCTTTGCCGTCGTTGCTGATGAAGTTAGACAGCTGGCTGAGAGGACTCAAAAGAGTTTAACTGAGATAAATGCAACTATCAATGTTATTGTTCAAGCGATTAATGATAGCAGTGAGCAAATGGGTATCAACTCTAAACAGATCCAAGAGTTAACTCATGTGGCAAGCGACGTTGAAAAAACTATAAATGTTATGAGTGAGACAATGAATAATGCCATAGTAATGTCTGATAAGACTATGCAAGACTACATCGTAACTGGCAAAAATGTAAATGAAATCATGGAAGGCATCTCAAATATCAACCAAATTTCATCTGAAAATGCTAGAAGCGTCGAAGAGATAGCTTCAGCGGCAGAACATCTAAACAAGATGACAGATGCATTAAATTCAAAACTTAGTGTTTTTAGGACTTGAGAGCTTACCTCTTAAGCTAATATTTTAGGTCTAGCTCTTGCTAGACCTTTTTAAATTTATTGATAAAAATTTCTAGTATATAAAATCAAATTTTTATAGATAATGATATAGAGCAGAGGGCTTTGCAAATTTGTAAAGCCAAATTTATTTTCTATTTTCGTCTAGGACTTTTTGCATACTCTCTCTAGTCGTCTCTAGCCAGTTTTCTTTTGAAGTATCGACTAGATCAAGGCAAAAGAGCTTGATATCTGCTTTTTTAAAGCTAAATTCTTTCACTTTCATAGCATCGCTTCCTACGATAACGATAGGCTGGACTTTTAAATTTAGTTTTTCAACTAATAATTTTGCGCCACCCTTAAAAGGCAAAAGTTTATTGGTTTGAGATCTAGTTCCTTCGGGAAATATCGCTAAAACGCGGCCATTTTCAACCCTATCTTTTGCTTCGCTTAAAAGCTTTATAAGAGAGTGTTTATTTTCACGTTCAACCGCTATCATTTTTGGCAAGCTTAAAATTTTACCAATTATAGGAATTTTACCGATCTGTGCCTTTGCGATCCAGCAGACATTTTTTGGGTGAAGCTCTTCGATGACTATGATATCAAGCATGCTTTGGTGGTTTATAAGTAAGATATTTGCCTCGTCACTAAAATTGCCTATTACTTCAAGTTTATATCCACCAAAAAACCTTTGCGATCTTCCCCAAAATTTTCTTATGGCTCTATTTTTGTCATTAAATAGCCACATAAAAAAGACGACTAAAACAACGCTGATAACAAACTCAATAGCAAAAAATAAAGCTCTAATTTTTGACAAGATTATCCTTTTTTACCCAGCCAATCTTACCATCAGCAAATAAAATTTTTGAGTAATCACCTTTTGTGTCTAAAATTTCTACATTTTCATTTTTATGAGATGTGTAAAAAACGGTTGAATTTTTAGTTGGAAGGATAGTAACGCTCACATCTGGCTTAAGTACTGCTTTGCCAAAAGGGTTGTAGGTATAAATTCCAAGTGCGATAAAAACAGCCGCCACAAAAAAGTAGCTAAGCCTTCTGCGCCAAATAGCTAATAATATAAAAATTACCGCACAAGAGTATATCGTGATATCTTTATAGGTGCTAAACTCGCTTTGTTTTGGGTTTAGTCCGATTTGTGTGCTGACATCGTCATCTTCGACACTCACTGGTAAAGAAAAGCTTTCAAATTTAGCCTTTTTTAGGTTGTAGTAGTTAAAGTCAAGCGATTTTTTATTTGGCTTAAATACTGCAAAATAATATGCGCTTTGTGAGTTAAAGTCGCCATTTATCGTATCTACGCCTTGCTTTAAGATTGTCTTATTTTCTATATTAAAAGCGCTTAGATCTACGTTGTTGCCATAAATTTCTACAACCATGATATTGTTTATATCATCAAATTTTGTTGTCTTAAATTTCTTAACTTCAAGATTATCAGCCACGATATGGTTGTAGTTCTCATCGCTTCTAAGCTCTTTTAGCTTTGGCAAGAAGATATTTATGCTAGAGTTTTGATAGTTTTCGCCATTTCTTTTTAGGGTTAAGCCAACTTTTAAAGTCTTTGCGTCAATGCTTGTTGCCTCAAGATAAAAAGTACCTACATATTTGTTGTCTTCGCTTTTTACCCATTGAAAATTTTTCTTATTTAACCATTTGATATTTGTTTCATCAAGCTGTGTCTCAAACTCAAACTCAAAGTCATTTTGTGTATCAGCCACTATCTCAACACTAAAAATTTCTCCTATAACAACATTTTTTGGTACGTTTGTGGCTTTTAAAAGAAGCTCTTTTACTTTGATCTTGTCATATACTTGATTGTCTGGGACACTAATATCTGGCTCATTTGTTGGCACGATGTTTCGCATCTGCTCTGGAGTGATACGCTCTGGCTGTGGTGATACAAATTTTCTTGAAAAATCTTGTTCTTTTGGCGGTTTTTGAGTTTTTGGATTTGAAGTAGGGCTATTTACAAATTTATCCTCCCTAGCTTCGTCCATCATGTCAAAAACGCTTACTTCGTCGGTATTTACAGCAAATAAATTTAGTACGAGCAGGGAAATAAAAAGAAAATGTTTTACCAAACTAGACCTTTTAGCATCTTCATACCATCATCTGTACCTAAAATTTTCTCACAAGCGCGCTCTGGGTGAGGCATAAGACCAAAAATCTTTTTGCCCTCATCGCAAATTCCAGCTATATTGTCGACTGAGCCGTTTGGATTTATTTCGTTGCCTTTAGCATCACAGTATTTTAGTAGTACTTGATCGTTGTCATAAAGGCTTTTTAGAGTGTTTTCATCAGTATAATAGTTGCCCTCGCCATGAGCGATAGGGATATTAACCACCTCATTTTTGGCTAAATTTGCTAAGAATTTATTGTTATTTGAGATT